>NZ_PQMR01000006.1:0-128798 GCF_008930935.1 Corynebacterium sp. 11A | reverse complement strand
CCATGCGGGGTGGGGGCGTCGGGGGCGCCCATGGGTCCTGCCGGAATCGCCGGACCTGCCGGAACCGCCGGACCGACTGGCCCGGCCGGAGGAACGGCGCCAAAGGTGCGGGTTTCCTGCGTGGTGGCGTGCGGGCCGGCCTCCTCCGGGGTATCGGGGAATAGTCCCTCGCGCGGGTGATGTGGCTGGCCGGGGCCTTCCACGTGGCCGTTGGGCCCGGGATGCATCGCGGGGCTCACCACGGTGGTGGCCCGGTGTGCGGCACCGTGGCGGGGCACGGGCACGGAGAAATCGGGAAGGTTCAGGGTGCGTGCGGCGTCGTTGACGGCGTCGAGGAACTCTTGGGCGTCGGCGAAGCGATCGGCGGGGTTGCGCGCACAGGCGCGGGCCACGAGCTCGTCGAATTCTGGGGGGACGCCGTCGATGCGCGTGGAGGGCGGCGGCACATCCGCGTGCAGGCGTGCGTAGGCGTGGGCCATGGGGTTGTCCCCAGTGAAGGGGGTATCGCCGCTGAGAAGTTCGAAGAGCACGATGCCGGCGGAGTACACATCCGAGGCGGGGCCGACCGAGGAGCCGTCGACCTGCTCGGGGGAGAGATAGGAGACGGTGCCGATGATCTGGTCGGAGGTGTGGTGGGCATGCGATGTGGCGCGCACCAGCCCGAAATCGGCGAGCTTGACCTGATGGTTGCCGTTGATCAGCACGTTATCGGGCTTGACGTCGCGGTGCACCATGCCTTCGCGGTGCGCCACCGCCAGCGCGGTGAGGACACTACGCATCACAGCGGTGGCCGCGTGCGGCGGCATGGGGCCGCGCTCGGAGAGCAGCTCGCGCAGGGTGCCGCCGGTGATCAGTTCCATGATGAGGAATACGTGATCGCCGGAGGAGTTCGTGTCATAGACATTCACGAGGCTCGGGTGCGAGAGCTGCGCCATGGAGCGGGCCTCGCGGCGAAAACGCTCCCGCGAGACGGGGTCATCCATGAGCCGATCATCGAGCACCTTTGCCGCCACGGGGCGCCCGAGGCGTAGGTCTAGGCACCGGTACACAGAGGACATTCCGCCCCGAGCGATAAGAGTTTCCACTCGGTAGCGCTGATCGAGAAGTGTGCCGACCGCCAGTTGAGTCATGGTGAATAGTATGCCTGCATTAACGAAGTTAAGCTAACCGTTTGTCGTCACTCTGTAATACATTAGGTGCCGTGAGTTCGATTCCAGTGTCCAAGGATGTTTTAAGCCCTGACGAGCCCGTGCTAGCCATCCCTGATGTGGCTGAGCGCATGGGTGTGGTGGTGACGAAGGTGCATCACCTGGTCCGCGATCATCAGCTGCTTGTGGTGCAGCGGGATGGCGTGAAATATGTTCCGGAGCGCTTCCTCAACGAGGACGGGTCGCTCAACCGCTTTGTGCCCGGAGTGATCGCGCTATTGTCCGATGGCCACTACACGGACGCTGAGATCCTGGAGTATCTCTTCAGCGCCGATGATTCGCTGCCCGGTCGCCCCGTCGACGCTCTACACGGGCATCTCGCCCGCGAGGTCATGCGCCGCGCCCAGGCTATGGCTCTCTAAACCCAGCACGCTTATTGACGCCCCGTCGCCGGCACAGCATCCTTTTGCCGCAACGCAGCCCTGCGTTCGGCTCAGGCTGTGCGGTGCTGGGGCTGTTGTCGTTCTGCGTCGGTGAAGATATAGCCGGTGGCGAAGTAAGCCACGATGGTGGTGGGCACCATCCAGACTGGGTTGTAGAGCTGGTGATTGCCGCTGCCGGTGAAGGCGAGCGCAATGATGATAGACAGCAGGGTGGTGGCCTTGATGACTCTCATCGAGGGATGGAAGGTCCCAATCACATTGAGCAGGCTGGTGTAATACCACGGGAGGGTGACGGCGTTGAATACCACTGCGCAGCCATAGGCCACGGCGATGCCGATGATATTGCGCCGATTGTTCTGGCGATAGATCCACCACGCTGCTGCGATGCCAAGAAGCATGATGACCCCGCAGATGGGGCGGGTGATGGCCAGCGCGGTGTTATAGGTGAAGTCATCGGTGATGAACAGGATCACCGGGGTGACAATGTCGGCGATGAGGGAGGGCAACGCCAGCGGGTTGATCACCTTCGAGTTCCCCGAAAGCTGCGATACCCACCCCCAGTTCGAGCCCGAGGCGGCGGTGATCGCGATCATCACCACGGCGAACTCCACCACCATCCAGGCGCCGGTAACGAAGAAGGCGATGAGCGCGCGGGGAGTAGGAGTGAGCCCCGTCCGGCGTTCGAGGACGGCCGCGAGATGGCGGGCTCCCATCCAGACGATAAACGGCAGTGCCAGCGCCGCCGTGGCCTTGAGCGAGACCGCGACAGACACCAGTAGCACGGCGCAGAGGAAGCGCTGACGCAGCGCGCAGAGCAGGCCAAGGCTGACCAAGCCCACCATGAGCGATTCGTTATGCATGCCGCCCACCAGATGGAGCACCATCACGGGGTTGGCCACGCCCAGCCACAGAGCCAGCGCGGGCGAGCCCCCGAGGCAGCGCGCAATCTTCGGCGTTGACCACGCGATAGCGATGAAGCCGGCGATAGAGACCACCTTGTACAGCAGCACGCCAAGGGTGACGTTCTCGCCGACTAGGCTCGTAATGCCCTCGCCGATCCACAGGTGCAGCGGCCCATAGGGGGTGGTGGTGTTGCGCCAGTCGTGGCTGACTTCCAGCAGGAAGGGGCCCGGATTGACCGCGGCACCCTGGGTGTAGGGGTCGAAGCCATCGCGCAGCATCGCTCCCTGCATGAGATAGCTGTAAACGTCGCGCGAGAGAATCGGGGCGGCGAAAAGAAGTGGCGCGACCCAGGTGATAAGGCAGAAGCGGATCTCAGCGACTTTGTCCTTCTCGGAGAGCCGCGGATTCCACATCACCTGCCGGCCTAAGAGCACCCACGCGGCCACAGCGCCCATAATGCCGAGCCAGACGATGGTATTGGACACCCCAGCGCCATGGCCGTAGCCCATAAAGTCCAGCCCGAGTGCCTCTAACACTCCGCCGCGGTTGCGGATGGCGCCACCGCCATAGGATCCCGCGATAATCAGTACTGCTGCGGCGAGGCCGACCCAGCGCGCACGAGCCCAGTCCATCGCCACTACATCCTCCGCGCGGTCGCGCGTTCCGCAAGATCGCCGAGAATACCCTCCACCGCGGGTACCGCTGTGATGGTGGCGAGCGCCTGGTTCTTCAACTCGGTGATGTGGCTTTCCACCTCATCCACAGCTCCGGAGTCCGCGATAATCTCCGCTAGCTCCTGAATATCGGCGGAACTCTCCACCTGGCCGAGGCCTTCACGCAGCCGGGCAGCCCGCTGCGGGGCCTGAACATCGAGAATCGCGAGCGTGCGCGCCACCAATACAGTGCGCTTTCCCTCGCGAAGGTCATCGCCGGCCGGTTTGCCGGTGACGACTGGGTCGCCGAAGACCCCGAGGACATCATCTCGCAGCTGGAAAGCTATTCCCACATCGCGCCCATAGGAGCGATAGGCGGCAATAGTTTCCTCGTTTGCGCCGGCAATAGCGGCCCCTAGGTGCAGCGGGCGCTCGATGGTGTAGGCGGCCGTTTTATAGCGATTGACGCGCATGGGTGCTTCCACGCCCTCGACGCCTTTGGACTCGATGGTGATATCGAGGATCTGTCCACCGATCACTTCATGGCGCATCGCCCGCCACGGCTCACGCATGCGCCGCAGAGCGGCATCTGACAGGCCGGAATCCATCACCATGTCATCGGCGTACACCAAGGCCATATCGCCGAGCAAAATCGCCAGTGATTCGCCAAAGTGGGCGGCATCGCCGGAAAAGCCTTGCTCCCGGTGATAAGCCTCCACTCGTCGGTGCACGGTGGGGAAGCCGCGCCGAGTATCGGAGGAATCGATGATGTCATCGTGAATAAGAGCGCAGGCTTGGATGAACTCCAGGGCGGATAGGGCGGTGGTGACAGCCTCAATATCCTCGGGGCATTCGGGGCTCCGGGCGCCCATGTAGCCGGTCCAGCCAAAGAGGGGACGCATACGCTTGCCTCCGCTGAGCACGAAATCTTCCAGTACCGCGGTGCCGAGATGCACGTTTTCGTCCATTGCGAGGGAGTGGTGCTTGCGCTGTGTGCAGTAGCTCAGCAAATGCTCACGGACGACCAGAGGAATGGCCTGAATGGGGTCGGTGAACAGCTCTGAGTGAGTCGACATCACAGTCTCTCCAGATCGATAGTGGGGTATGGGGTCAGCGAGGCCCCAACCGGCGGCGAGGAGGGTCTAGGTTGTATCACTGTTGACTCTAGCGTGTGCTGCAGACATGGGGTGCGTGCGGGGCACATAATTTTCTGCGGGAATGAACCGCTCTGTTCACTTTTGGGGGCAATTCGCGCACAAAGCGGTTTGTATGTGCTTTAATGCAGCACCATGCCCACAACACAGCCGCAGCACCGTTCGGTTATCGACGCCATCACTGCCCCTCGCGATGCCCGCGTGGCCTTCTCGGTGGAATTCATGCCACCCCGCGATGACGCAGCCGAGCAGCGCATGTGGGATGCGGCGAGCACCTTCCACGACCTGGGGACGGCCTTCGCCTCGGTGACCTATGGTGCGGGCGGGTCTACCCGCGAGCGCACTGGCCGCATCGCGCGACGGCTCTCGCAGCATCCGCTGACCACCTTGGTGCATCTGACCTTGGTGGAACACACCGCGGAGGAACTTACGTCAATCCTGCGGGAATACGCCCACCTGGGGCTCACCAATCTCTTGGCCCTGCGCGGTGATCCGCCCGGCAACCCGCTGGGGGAGTGGGTGCCCACCGAAGGCGGGCTGAACTATGCAATCGATCTCATCCGCTTAACCAAATCGGTGGAGGAGTGTCGCGACTTCACTATCGGCGTCGCCAGTTTCCCCGAAGGTCACTATCGCGCAGAGAACCTCGACGCGGACACGCACTGGACCCTAGAGAAATTGCGCGCTGGGGCGGAGTTTTCCATCACCCAAATGTTTTTTGATGTGGAGCACTTCCTGCGGCTCCGGGATCGCCTCGCTGCCGCCGATCCCGTGCACGGCTCGAAGCCGGTGATCCCTGGGCTGATGCCGATCACGAGCCTGCGCTCGGCCCGCCGCCAAGTGGAGTTGTCCGGTTCCTCCTTGCCAACGGCGCTCGAACGGCGTTTGCTCGCCGCAGAGACGGATGAGCAGGTCCGTGCCGTGGGGATCGATGTGACCTCCGAGATGGCCGAGCGTTTGATCGCGGAAGGGGTGGAGGATCTGCACTTTATGACGATGAACTTCGCCCGTGCCACCCAAGAGGTGCTGCACAATCTCGGCATGGCCCCGAAGTGGCAGCCGAGCGCCTAGGAAGCGGTGGGAAGGTAGAGCACCGCGAAGGGGCGGGAATCACCCAAGAAGCGAAAATTGCGCAGAAGATCCTGGAAGCCTAGAGAGCGGTAGAGGCCGAAGGCGCGGTTGTTTTCCCCTGCGGTTTCTGGAGTGGAGAGAAGAATGTGGGTGGGGGCGGCGTCGATAAACGACCTAATGAGGCAGCGTCCAATGCCTCGGCCTTGATAGGCGGGATCGACGTGAATCTCGGAGAGTTCCACATAATCGTTGAGGATGTCTAGCTGCGGACTATGGGCGCCGTAGGTCTGGCGCACCCCGTGATAGACCTGATTGAACCACCACTGGGTGCTATTGCTGCGAAAGCCGTACACCACGCCGACGATGGAGCGATCATGGACGGCGATGAAGGCGTGAAAGTCGCGGTTGCGGGAGTTATGTCGCCACGCAGAAACGCGGGAATCGGCCAAGGTGGGGTCATAGCCCATCGCGCGGATGTAGATGTCCACTAAGTGCGGGGTCAGCATGCAAAACTCGACGGTGCTGAGTTCGCGTATTTCCTCCACGGCCATAACTTTTTATTTCACCATTCTTCTCTGCGATGTGTGGCTCATTCTAACCGAACATTGCCAGTAGAACACATGTTCGAACACGGCGGGTGGAGTGTCCTGGGTGCTCACTAATGTCACAGCTAAACAACGCACCAGAACACTCAATAATTAAGGAGCAGCTCATGGCCACCCCGATCGTATCCTCCACCGTCTCTTCCCTTCGCCCCCGCGTTCCGAATAGTGTCCGGCTTTTCCGCAGTGCCGTGGACAATTATGAGGCCGCGCAGCAGGCGCTGCTGGACGATAAACTGCTCGATGCTCTCGAATATGGATACCGCGCGGCGCTGCGCCTCGCGGGAGCGCGGGTAGCAGATAGTCCGGTGGCGAAGCGGCGGCGGCTGCCGCGTTCCGCTTGGGATCAGCTGCGCCTAGTAGATCAGCGCGGGGCCGAGTATGCGGATCTCTTCGAGGCGTTCTCCCGGGTGAGGCAGCGTGCACTTAATGGTCTTGATCGGCACATTTCTCCAGCCCGCGTGGGCACCTTGATGCGGCTGGTAGAGTCCTTCCTAGACGATGTAGATGAGCAGCTGCATCCCACTTCCACCGCAGCCTAGAAGCTCGGCCGCACTGTCGCCTAGCGGCGGCTAGTGATGGCGGGGCGTGTGGGGCTGTCGGGGGGTGGGAGTGCTGCCGGTGAATGGTGATCGGAACAATTCACGGCAGTGAAACGTTGTTGTATTTTGAAGACCCATCAGCGGCAGGTGCTCTGCACATGGAGCCCAGCCACACACCCGCCCGGGAGGAACAGTGTCGCTTTCAGAGCAGGAGAAAAAGCTTCTCCGTGAGATTGAGCAGTCACTACTTGCAGACGATCCCAAGTTTGGATCCTCGATTAAAGAGGAATCCGCTTTCGGTGGTGGTTCCGGATCGCTGAGCCTGCGAGGGATTGCCGTCGGCGTCATCGGTCTTCTTGTGCTGATTGGTGGCATCGCGCTGAGCCAGGCCAACCTGTGGTTCATCGCTCTCGGCGCAGTGGGCTTTCTCATCATGTTTGGCGCTGGCCTCTGGATGCTGCGTAGCGGTGGCGATGGCGGCGGCTCGGTCGATTCCGGTCCGAAGCTGCACACCGTCAGCAGCTCCCGCCCTGCAGCCGCACCGAAACAAGACACGAGCTCGATGGAGGAGCGTTTCCGCCGCCGCTTCGGCGAGCATTAATCTCCGCCGGTGATCTCTAGGGGGCTAAGGGTCTGACGCTCCCACCCAGCGCGCACCTGAAGGTGCGCGCTTTTTCATGCCCATACCGCGCGCCATCGGCGTCGACGCACCCCTATGGCGCTGCCGCACTGCGCGGCTTCCCACTTTCTCCCACCACGATCCCCCACTGCGCCCCACGCGGAGCTCCCCACTGAGTAAAAAGTGAAGATAGTGCGGCTGAAAAGCGAAAAGATAGAGGTGGTGCGTATGGGAATCCTGGGGATCAAGGCCACTACAGTCACCTCTCGTGTCCTATTGTGACGTTCTGGAGTGTCCTCGCGCACAGTGTCTCCCACTGTGGTCGAGAGAAAAATACCGCCATGAACAGTGGTTTTAGTGAGAAGAAAAAGAAATGGGCGGCGCAGGCTGTTAAAAGTGGGGGAAAGTGGGGTATTGTGGGGCCTAGGTCAGCTGGCCGGCTCATTGTGGCCGCTCGGCGGGCAGGAAATTGGATATCGAAGGCATGCAAGATGTGCACCTGAGTGCCGCGTTGAACGAGGTATCCCGCATCACTGGGTTTCGAGGTGATTGACACGTAAAGGAGGCCAATAAACCCATGTTTCTTGGCACCTATACCCCGAAGCTCGATGACAAGGGACGGTTGACGCTGCCGGCAAAGTTTCGTGAGGAACTTGCGGGCGGCCTCATGGTTACCAAGGGTCAAGATCACAGCTTGGCCGTGTATCCCCGTGAGGAGTTTGCCGCTCGAGCACGCAAGGCAGCGGCGGTGTCGCGTACCAACCCCAAGGCGAGGGCGTTTATTCGTAACCTCGCTGCGAGCGCGGACGAGCAACGCCCTGACGGGCACGGCCGAATTACCCTTTCGGCGGCGCATCGCGAGTATGCGGCCTTGAAGAAAGAGTGCGTAGTGATCGGCTCGGTCGACTTCCTAGAAATCTGGGATGCCGAGGCATGGGCTGCGTACCAGGCCGAAACTGAGGATTCCTTCGCGGATGCAGAGGATGACGTTTTGGGCGGCTTTATCTAACACGAGGCCCGCTGTCGACCACGCGCACGCGGTGTGTGTAGACCTCCGGCTGAGGTTGAAGTTCTGGTGTACTTCCCCGATACCAGAATGTTCCCTCGGACGGAGCTCTATATACACCGCCGACGTGTCCGGTGAGACCACACATCTATTTACCTGCACGACTCATAGCGAGAGGGGGTGCGATCGCGCACCATGACGGCACAGCACACACAACAGGAACACGACGTGGATACAGCCAGCGCCCAAGCGCGGGAGCTCGACGCCAATCATGGCCATATCCCCGTGCTGCGTGATCGTGTCACCGAGCTGCTCGCTCCCGCGATCGAGGCTTCCGAGCATCCCGTGGTCGTGGATGCCACCCTCGGTGCGGGTGGACACACCGAGCACCTGCTGTCGACCTTCCCCAGCTGCTTCGTTATCGGCGTGGACCGCGATGCCCGCTCCCTAGCTGAGGCCACCGCTCGGCTCGAGCGCTTCGGCGCTCGCTTCTGCCCGATCCACGCCCGCTTTGATGATCTGGGTGAGGAGATCGATCGCTCGACGGCGCCGGCCGCTATCCGTGCCCAGCAATACGGCCTCACTGGGGCGCTCGCCGACCTAGGTGTGTCCTCCATGCAGCTCGACCAAGTCGATCGAGGTTTCGCCTATAGGGTGGACGCCCCGCTGGATATGCGCATGGATAATAGCCAGCGTTTAACCGCGGCGGATGTGCTCAACACCTATAGCCACGGAGATCTCGCGCGCATCCTCAAAACCTATGGTGACGAGCGTTTCGCGGGCAAGATTGCCAGCGCGATCGTGCGGGAGCGCGAGAAGGAGCCCTTCCAGTCCTCGGCGCGGCTCGTGGAGTTGCTGTACGACACCATCCCCGCGGCGACCCGGCGTACGGGCGGACATCCAGCCAAACGCACTTTCCAAGCCCTGCGCGTGGAAGTCAATGCGGAACTCGAATCGCTGGAGAACCTCATCCCGGTGGTGGCCGAACGCCTCGCCCCGCACGGGCGAATGGTGTTCATGAGCTATCAGTCGCTCGAGGACAAGATCGTGAAAAAGGTACTCACCGATCTCACGACCTCCACCACTCCGCCGGGGCTACCCATGGATCTCCCGGGAACCGCTCCGTCGTTCCGCTTGCTCACCCGAGGCTCGGAGAAGGCATCCCCCGCGGAGATCGAGGTGAACCCCCGCGCCGCATCGGTGCGGGTACGCGCCGCTGAAAAAGTATCGGAAGAAAGGCTCTAAGACATGACCCTCACCGCAGGAACTCCCGTGCGGCGTCCCCGGCGCAGCGCGCAGGATGGCTCGGGCCAGGCAGAGCACGATGCTTATCGGCCCTCCCCGCGTTGGGCAAATTCTTCCCATCGCTCGCGGGATTACAGCACGAGCACTTTCAGCAGCGTCGCTACGCTCGAGCGCGACAAGGACACCGCCGAGCGGGAGTCGTTGAGCACGCGGTATGGTCACCGCGCCACCACATTGCGGCCGCAGGCGCCGGCGGCGCCGAAGCCGCAGCGGAAGTTCCAGCGCAGGCTGGGCAGCCAACAGGTGGTCTCGGTGCGCGGCCGCCGCGTGGAATCCCCGCGCCCGGACCAGGGCGTGGTGCGCACCTTGGTGTTCTTCCTCTTGCTCAGTGTGCTCGGTGTGGTGGGCACGATGTCGCTCTCCGGACTGAACACGGAGCAGACCTTTACTATTCAGCGTCTCTCGCAGCAGGACGCCCAGCTGGGTAATCAGCTGGAAACCCTGCGCCGCGATGTGGAGCAATCCCGGGCCGCCGCCGATGCGGCCGCCACGGCCGCCGATCACAAGATGGTGATTCCCGGCCAGCCGGGTGCTCTCGACGTGCGCAGTGATGGGGTAGTGGAGGAGAAGCTGGCTCCCAACCCCAATGGGAATTTGCCGATCATTGACGTCAATAAGGGGCAGGGCCGGCCGAACCGCGCCAGCAGCGATCCCAACCGCACCGAGGAAATGCGGGATCGTCTCGAAGCCGTCGCGCCGCGTAATAACTCGGTGAATGATGGTGTCGCCGAAACGCGCGAGACGCCGAATAGCGGTCAATCCGGTGCGCCGCTCCCCTATGCGGGGCGCTAGGCGGTTTAGACTGAACCCGACCTCTATAGACAGGGCACTAGCTGTAGTTTTGAGGCTAAAAGCCCTGTCTTGTCAGTTCCAAGGCCAGCGTTTTCTTAAGGGTAGTGAAGGAGTCTCGGTTCGTGAGTGAATCATCTAGGCCGCGCCGCAGGGAACCCCGCCGCCCGGTTCGCCGCGAACGCGGTGAGGCGGCCGACGTCTCGGCACGTTCTCGCCGCCGACGCCCCCAACTCGACGATGCTCCCCGCGCCCCTCGCCCGGAACGCGGGTCGCAGCCGCCCCAGGCCACCTCGCGTTTCTGGACGTGGCTCAGCACCAGCGGCCCCGTGAATCTGAAAAAGCGCCTCGGCGTGGCGCAAGTTTTTGCGATCCTTCTCGCCGTGGTGCTCATCGGCCGACTCGCCCTCGTGCAGGTCGTGTGGGGCCCGGAGTTTGCGGCCAAGGCGGAGGCCCAGCGCAGCCGCCTCTATGTGGATCCCGCGCGCCGTGGTGCGATCGAGGATCGTCATGGCCACAGCCTTGCCTCGACCATGCAGGCCCGATCGCTGACCGTCTCACCGAAGCAGTTCCGCGAGGAAGAGCGCGAACGCCAGGACTATAAGCTCTACGAGGCCGGCGGCTACAACGATATGAGCGAGCAGGAACGCGAGCAGGCCATCGCGGACAACGTCGATAGGCAATTGGAGAAAATTGCGCAGGAGATTCCCGCCACCATCAAGGAGGCAGGGGCCAGCGCGGAGGACGTGAAGCCGGAGGATATCCTCACAAAGCTTGAGGCCGATTCCACGTATGAAATCCTCGTGCGCAATGTGGATCCGGATGTGGCGGCGGAGATCGTCGACACCTTCCCCGGTATTGCCGCGGACTATCAAGAGATTCGCAACTATCCCAATGGAGCTATCGCCCAGAACGTGGTGGGTAAGACCAGCATGGAAGGCGAGGGCCAGTTCGGCTTCGAGCTCTATGCGGACGAGAATCTGGCGGGGAAGGATGGCTCCTCCAAGGAGGATGTCTCCACCAATGGCCAGGCCATTCCGGGCACGCTTCGCGACGTTGTCCCGGTACAGGATGGCGCCAGCTATGAGCTCACACTGGATCTGGATCTGCAGACCTATGTGCAGCAGCAGGTACAGCAGGCCAAGGATATTTCCGGCGCCGAGAGCGCCCAGGCCATTGTGCTCGACGCCCGGAGCGCCGAGGTGCTCGCCATGGCCAATTCCGACACCATCGACCCCAATGGCGATATTAAGAAGCAGCTCGAGGAGGGGCGGAGTTTCACCAACTCGACTATCTCCAATCCCTTCGAACCGGGCTCGGTGGCGAAGATCATCACCGCCTCTGCGGCGATCGACAATGAGCTGACCACCCCAGACGAGGTGCTCAGCGTGCCCGGCTCTATCGACATGGCGGGCGTGACCGTGCGCGATGCGTGGGAACACGGCACTGTGGGCTTTACCACCACCGGTGTTTTCGCTAAATCCTCCAACGTGGGCACCTTGATGCTTGCCCAGCGCGTGGGGGAGGACCGCTTCAATGACTATCTGCACCGTTTCGGCCTCGGGGAAGCCACGGGTGTGGAACTGCCCGGCGAGACCGCCGGCCTGCTGCCTGCCCGCGAGGACTGGGGTGGCGGTACCTTCGCCAACCTGCCCATCGGACAAGGTATGGCGATGTCGCTGCTGCAGATGACGGGGATTTATCAAACCATCGCCAATGACGGCGAGCGCATCCAGCCGCGGATCGTGAAATCTAAGACCGATGCTGAGGGCAATGAGGTGCCCATTGCGGCGCCCGAGAGCGTGCAGGTGATGAAGCCCGAGGCGGCCAAGGTGGTGCGCAATATGTTCCAAGGCGTGGTGCAGGGCGCCGATGGCGGCCAATCCGGTACCGCCCCCGATGGGGCGATCGAGGGCTATCAGATTTCCGGCAAGACCGGTACCGCGCAGCAGATCGATGAAAACACCGGCGCATACTCCAATTCGGATTATTGGATCACCTTTGCCGGCATCGCCCCGGCGGATGATCCCCGATATGTCATCGGCATCATGCTCGATGATCCAGAACGGGGCGTACACGGCGGCGGTGGCGGCACGGCCGCGCCCCTGTTTAAAGACATTGCGCAGTGGTTGCTGGCGCGGGATAATGTTCCGCTCAGCCCGCCGCGCGAGGGCAACCTTGTGCTTCAGGCCTACTAGGCACAGGTTCCGCTCCACCCGCAGCGGGCGGTGCAGGCGGGTGCGGCATCGCCCGACGGTTGCGCTTAAAGTAGAGCGCAACCGAATGAGCACGACGGAGCCGGCAAGAAGCAGCTCGGCACCGTATAACTGAATAGCGCTAGAGACTAATGAGCCCTATATATCAAGGAGGAAACTGCGCGTGGCACTGAACTTTTCTGAGGTCCTGAACCTCAGCGGCGGCAGCGTAATCAATGAGCCCAGCGAGGCTCTGAGCGTGAGCGAGATTGGACTGGATTCCACCCAGCTGCCCGCGGGCGCTGTGTTCGCGGCGCTTCCCGGCACTCAGGTGCACGGCGCCACCTATGCCGGCAGCTGCGAGGCCGCGGTGATCCTCACCGATCAGGCCGGCGCCGCTATTCTCCGCGACGCGGACGAGACCCGCCCCATCATCGTGGTGGAGGACGTGCGCGAGATCCTTGGACCGGTCTCTGCGGCCATCTATAACAACCCCTCGGAGAAGCTCAGCATCATCGGCGTCACCGGCACCTCCGGCAAGACCACCACCAGCTACATGCTGGAAAAGGGGATGATGAAGGCTGGGCATCGAGTGGGGCTGATTGGCACCACCGGTACCCGTATCAACGGCACCCCGGTGGCGACCAAGCTCACCACCCCGGAGGCCCCTACGCTGCAGAAGCTCTTCGCCACCATGGTGGAGGAGGGCGTTACGCACGTGATTATGGAGGTCTCTAGCCACGCCCTCGTGCTCGGTCGCGTCGCCGGCACGCACTTCGCCGTCGCCGGCTTCTCCAACCTGTCGCAGGATCACCTCGATTTCCACCCCACGATGGAGGAGTACTTCGAGGCCAAGGCCCTGTTCTTTGATCCTTCCAGCACGCAGCACGCCGCCCAGACAGTGGTGTGCATCGATGATCGCTGGGGCGAGTCCATGGCCGAGCGTGCCGGCGAGTCCGTGCTGCGCGTGGCCACCCACGGCCAGAGCGCCGAGGTGACCGCCTCCGATATTGAGGTCTCCGCCACCGGCTCCCAGCGTTTTACTCTCACCGTGGATGGCGCCGCCCACACCGTAGAGCTGCCGCTGCCCGGCCGCTTCAACGTGGCAAATGCCGCCCTAGCCATCGCCTGCGCCCATGCCGCTGGCGCCGATGTGGACCTAGTGGCCCAGGGCATCGCCGAGGTGGCCGTGCCCGGCCGCATGGAATCCATCGATGAGGGCCAAGACTTCATGGCCGTGGTGGATTATGCCCATAAGCCGGGGGCGATTGCCGAGGTGCTGGACACTGTGCGTGCCCAGATCTCCGGTCGGGTCGCAGCGGTGATTGGTGCCGGCGGCGATCGCGACGCCACCAAGCGCCCGATCATGGGCGCCGAGGCCGTCAAGCGCGCCGACTTTGTGGTGATCACCGATGACAACCCGCGTTCCGAGGAGCCGGCGTCCATCCGCGCCGAGGTCGTGCGCGGCGCCACCGAGCAGCAGGCCGAGACCCCGGGCGCCGAGGTGACTGAGCTCGGCGATCGTCGCGAGGCCATTATCGCCGCCATCAACTGGGCACAGCCGGGCGACGCGGTGGTGGTGTGCGGCAAGGGTCATGAGACCGGCCAGCTGATCAAGGGCGTCAACCACCACTTTGATGATCGTGAAGAGGTCCGTGCCGCACTGCAGCAGCGCGGTACCGAGAGCAAGTAAAGGCCAGCTGATGAAGACGTACACGCTCGCGCAGATCGCCGAGATCACCGGCGGGGAGCTTTCTGCCAGTGCCGATCCTGAGTCCCTCGTGACTGGGCCTGTGGAGTTTGACTCCCGCAATGTTGCCCAGGGCTCG
The DNA here is from genome assembly GCF_008930935.1 of Corynebacterium sp. 11A. Classification (NCBI taxonomy): domain Bacteria; kingdom Bacillati; phylum Actinomycetota; class Actinomycetes; order Mycobacteriales; family Corynebacteriaceae; genus Corynebacterium; species Corynebacterium sp. 11A. The sequence goes on along the minus strand of NZ_PQMR01000006.1, from coordinate 114,539 downwards.
TTATTTGTTGCCCTGCCCGGGGCGAATGTGGATGGCCACGACTTCGTGCCTACCGCCCTCGAGTCTGGGGCGACGGCCGCCCTCGTGGCCCAGGAAGTCGAGGGGCCCGCGATCGTGTTACCGGTGACCGAGCTGGACCGCAGCATGGACAACGCCTATGCCTTCGCCGTCGATACCACCGGCCGCACGGAGGCCGTGGTGGGCGGGTTGGCGGCGCTGGCCCGCCGCAATACCGCGGAGTTGCAGCAGCACGGGCTGAAGGTGGTGGGTGTGACCGGCTCCGCCGGGAAGACCTCCACCAAGGACTTCCTGGCCACGTTGCTGCGTTCGGTGGCGGAGACCGTCGCCCCGCCCGGGTCTTTTAATAACGAGATCGGTCTGCCCTATACCGCGCTCAAGTGCGATGAGGACACCACCTATCTCATCAGCGAAATGTCTGCCCGCGGGATTGGGCACATTCGCCATCTCACCGAGATCACTCGCCCCGATATCGCGGTGGTGCTCAACGTGGGCAGCGCCCACCTGGGTGAGTTTGGCTCGCGGGAAAATATCGCCACCGCTAAGGGCGAGATCATCGAGGCCCTGCCCGCCGACGGGGTCGCGGTGCTCAACGCCGATGATGAGCTGGTGGCGCAGATGGCGCAGACGACCGCGGCGAGGGTGCTCTTTACCTCGGCCGCGCTCGACGGGCGCACCCCGAAGCCGCAGGCCGATATCACGGCAACCGAGGTGCACGTGGATGAGCTGGCGCGTCCGCGCTTCGTTCTCACCACCCCGAGCGGCAGCGCCGATGTCCAACTGCAGGTCAGTGGCGAACATCAGGTGTATAACGCCCTGGCTACGGCGGCGGTGGGGCATGCTGTGGGCCTGGAATGCGCGCAGATCGCGGCGGCTCTGAGCGCCCACACGGCGGCCTCGGCGAACCGCATGGCCATCACCACCCGCAGCGATGGAGTGGTGATTATCAACGACTCTTATAATGCCAACCCAGACTCCATGCGCGCGGGCATCAAGGCGCTGGCCTCCACGGCGGCCGCCGCGGGCACCGGCAGCTGGGCGATCTTAGGACAGATGGCCGAGCTGGGCGAGGATGCCATCAGCGCCCACGAGGAGCTGGGCCAGGTGCTGGTGGATCACGACATCGATCACCTCATCACGGTCGGTACGGATGTGAACACCCACGCCCTTGCCGGCGTGGCCGAGGAGCTGGGTATCGACACCCATATCGCCGAGGGCGTGGACGGGGCGCTGAATATCATCGCCGCCGGCGTCGAGCCGGGCGAGGTGGTGTTGGTCAAGGCGTCCAATGCCGATCGGCTGTGGTACGTCGCCGAGCAATTGGCGCAGCTGAGCAAGAGCCGATAAACGCCAGAACAGTCACGAAGGTATAGAAAGAAACGCACGGGTAGATTACGTCATGACGCAGATCATCATCAGCGGGGTAGTGAGCTTCCTCATTGCCATTTTCCTCACCCCGGTGCTCATTCGTCGCTTCTCGGCCGAGGGGCTGGGCCAAGAGATTCGCGAGGATGGGCCGGCCTCGCACCTCCGTAAGCGCGGCACTCCCACCATGGGAGGTATCGCGATCCTCGCCGGTATTCTCGGCGGCTATGTGGTCGCCACCATCGTGGGCGCGATCACCGGATCCACCGCCTTCACCGCCTCCGGCATCTTGGTGCTGTTGTTGACGCTCGCCCTCGGCGGGCTGGGCTTCGCCGATGACTACATCAAGCTGGCGAAGGGCCGCAATCTCGGCCTGAATAAGAAAGGCAAGCTCTTCGGGCAGCTCGCAGTCGCCGTCATCTTCGGATTCTGTGCGCTGCGCTTCGAGAATGACCAGGGCATCAGCCCCGCGTCCACGCACCTGTCGTTCATTCGCGATATCGACACCTTGGATCTGGCTTTTGGCGGCGGCATCCTGGGCACCCTAGTGTTCCTCGTGTTCATCTACATCCTCGTGTCCGCCTGGTCGAATGCGGTGAACCTCACTGATGGTCTCGACGGACTCGCCGCCGGCTCCACTGCCATGGTGATGGTGGCCTATACCACCATGACCTTCTGGCAGTTCCGCAACTCTTGCGATGTCGCCGTGCAGCCGGGCTGCTATTCCGTGCGCGATCCGCTTGATCTCGCCATGCTCGCTGCGGCCGGCGCCGGCGCTTGCGCGGGCTTCCTGTGGTGGAATGCCGCGCCCGCCAAGATCTTCATGGGCGATACCGGTTCGCTCGCGCTCGGTGGCCTCGTGGCGGGACTGTCCGTGGCCTCGCGCACGGAGCTGCTCATGATTATCGTCGGTGCGCTCTTCGTGATTGAGGTCGCCTCGGTGGCCATTCAGATCATCGTCTTCAAAACTCGCGGCACCCGCGTGTTCCGCATGGCCCCCTTCCACCACCACTTCGAGTCCGGCGGGTGGGCTGAAACCACCGTTACCATCCGATTCTGGCTGCTCGCAGCCATGGCCTGCACCGCGGGCATGGCGCTGTTCTACAGCGAGTGGCTCACCAGCGCAGGGGTATAGCCTTTCATCATGTCTGCAGATCAGCTCTCCCACCCATCCACCGCTGACAGCTCTGGGCTGCCGGAGTTTCTCGCAGGGCCCATCCTGCTGGCTGGGGCCGGCATTTCGGGCCGCGGCTGCGCCAGACTCGTGCGTGCCCTGGGGACGGAGATGGCGATCGCCGACGATAACCCCGCCGCAGCCGATGCCATCGCCGAGCTCGGCGCCGAAGCCCTCAGCACGGCGGCGGCCCGCGCCCGCCTCCACGAGTTCTCCTGCGTGATCACCTCGCCTGGATGGCGCCCCGATTCGCCGGTGCTTGTCGACGCCATCTCCGCGGGCATTCCCGTCCTTGGCGATGTGGAATTCGCCTACCGGGTCGACCGCGCCGAAATCTTCGGCCCGCGCCGCACCTGGCTGGCGATCACCGGCACCAATGGGAAAACCACCACCACCGCCATGCTGGCGGCGATGATCAAGCGCCATAATCCGGCCTCGGCGGCGGTGGGCAATATTGGTATTGCCATCCCCGATGCGCTGCTGGCCACCCCGCGCGTGGAGGTCGTGGTAGCGGAGCTCTCGAGTTTCCAGCTGCACTGGACCAGCGAGTTCACCCCGGATTGTGGCTGCGTGCTCAACCTGGCCGAGGACCACATCGACTGGCATGGCAGCTTCGCTGACTACGGCGCGGACAAGGCACGGATTCTGCGCGGCGAGTTGAGCGTGCTCGGCGTGGACGATGCGCATGTCCGCGCCATGCAGCCCCAGGCTGCCGGGCGCACCGTGGGCTTTACTCTCGCCGAGCCCGCCCCCGGGCAGGTGGGGGTGCGGGAGGGCTGGATCGTGGATCGAGCGTTTCTGCCTGCAGCAGCCGACGCCGAGGAGGGCATTCCCATCCGCCCCATCGAGGGGATCTCCCCCGCAGGGCGCGCCGGTCAGCTCGACGCCTTGGCCGCTACTGCCATGGCCCGTGCCCACGGCGTTGCCCCCACCGATATTGCCGCCGCTCTCGATAGCTTCGGGGTGGCCGCCCACCGCGGCCAGGTGGTGCACCAGGTGGCTGATGCTGCTGGGGCTATCACCGTGATTGATAATTCCAAAGCGACCAATCCCCACGCCGCCGACGCTGCCCTCAAGGGCTTCGAATCCATCCTGTGGGTGGCCGGAGGCCAGCTCAAAGGCGCGGATGTCTCCGCGGTGATCCGCGCTCATGGCGAGCGCATGGTGGCCGCTGCGCTGCTTGGCGTAGATGCCCCGCTCATTGCCGAGCAGCTGGCGCTGCACGTGCCCGAGCTGCCGGTCTATGTCTCAACCAGCACCGATAAGCATGAGGCCATGGCGGAGATTGCTGCTTTTGCCCGCGAACACGCCGTGGCCGGTGTTGACGTGATCTTGGCGCCCGCTGCGGCATCATTGGACATGTATAGCGGCATGGGCGAACGCGGCGATATCTTCGCCGAGGCCATGCGTGCCGCATTCCCCGCAACTGGAGGTGGCAATGTCTAACGTGCTCACCAGCGAACACGACGGCCGACGGAAGTATTTTCACGTGGCGCTGCGGCCACTGCTGGACTACTACGCTGTCGCTTCCATCGTGGTCATCCTCGCCTTCTTCGGCATTTTGATGGTGGCCAGCTCCTCCATGACATGGTCGGTGCTTGAGGGAGCCTCCGTGTTTGGCACGGCGATGCGCCAAGCCGTCATGGTTGGCGTGGGCTTCGTGGCGATGTGGCTGTGTCTGCGTCTGCGCCCTCAGTCCATTCGGCGCAGTGCCCCGTGGGTGCTGATCGTGTCCGTCCTTTTATTGGTGCTTGTGCTCGTGCCTTCCATTGGTACCGGCCTGGAAGAGGTGGGGTCCCAATCCTGGATCGTGCTCGGCCCCATCCGGCTCCAGCCCTCGGAGCTGGCCAAGGTGGCGATCGCGGTATGGGGCTCCGCGTGGCTAGCGGACTGCCCTCCGGAGAAGAAGAAAATACGCTTCATCGGTTTCATCGTCATCGCCCTGCTGATGCTTGGGCTCATCCTTTTGGAGAAGGACGTCGGCATGGCCCTCGCCTTCCTCGTCGTGGTGGGTGTGACTCTGGTGTTTGCCGGATTGGATCTGCGCTATATCGTGTTCACGGCTCTCGCCACCGTCATCGGATTGGCGCTGGCAGTGAAGAATTCCTCGGGTTTTCGTTCCGATCGCATCTCGGTGTTCAAAGACGCCTTCTTTGGTCACTTTGATGACACCCGCGGCGCCGCCTTCCAGTCCTACCAGGGCTATCTCTCCCTCTCCGATGGTTCGTTGTTCGGGGTGGGGCCGGGGCAGTCTCGCGCCAAATGGTTCTATCTGCCGGAGGCGAAAAACGACTTCATCTTCGCCATTATCGGCGAGGAAACTGGGCTGCTGGGCGCCACCATGGTGATCGTGCTCTACGCCGCACTCTGCGTGCTCGGCTTCCGCATCGCGCTGCGCAGCAATAACCGCTTCCTGTCCTTGTTGGCGGCCACGCTCACCGGCTCCATCGTGATCCAAGCATTCATTAATATCGGCTATGTGATCGGCCTGTGGCCGGTGACGGGTATTCAGCTGCCGCTGATCTCCGCGGGCGGAACCTCGGCGATTATCACCCTGGCATCCATGGGCCTGTTGTTGAACTGCGCCCGGCACGAGCCGGAGGCGATCTCCGCCCTGCAGTCCCACGGCCGGCCGTGGTTCGACCGGCTGCTCATGCTGCCCGAACCGATGGTCACGGGCGTGTCCGTGCGCGAGGGCCGGGGCGAGTCGCCCCGCAGTGGGGGAGAGCACGAGCAGCGTGATGCCCGGCCGAGCTCGCGGCGTCGAGAAGCGCTCACCCGGCACAGCGAACGCGATCGCGTGCGCCGCTATGGCGAACCGCTCACCCATGTGCGTCGCCGTCCTAGTTCCCAAAATCGGCAAAGGTAGAAAGGCCTCATGAGCGAGACAACACTATCCGTGGTGGTGGCTGGCGGCGGAACCGCTGGCCACATCGAACCTGCCCTCGCTGTTGCTGATGCACTGCGGGCGCGGGAGGAGAACATCCGTATTACGGCCCTCGGCACCACTCGAGGACTCGAGATGGACCTCGTGCCCGAACGCGGCTATGAGCTGCGCACCATCCCACCGGTACCGGTGCCCCGCAAGCCCAGCATGGCCCTAGCCAAGCTGCCGTGGCGAGTGCTGAACTCGGTGCGCGCCACCACCGCGGTACTCAAGGAGGTAGACGCCGACGTGCTCATCGGCTTCGGCGGCTATGTCTCCGCGCCCGCCTATCTGGCGGCGCGACGCCTTGGCATCCCCTTCTTCGTACACGAGGCCAATGCCCGCGCCGGCATGGCCAATAAGCTGGGCGTGCGTCTCGGAGGCACTGGGTTGAACGCGGTGGCCGAGTCCGGCATCCCCGGCGATGTGGTGGGCGTGCCCATCCGCAGCGCCCACGCCCATACCCGCGGCACGCAGGCACAGCAGGAGGCGCGGGAGAGCTTCGGTCTGGATCCGCAGCGCCGCACCCTGCTGGTCACCGGCGGCTCCCAGGGCGCGCGCTCGCTCAACCATGCCGTGGCCGAGGGACTCGAGGAGCTCCTCGCCGGCGAGGTGCAGGTGCTACACGCCTATGGCAAGAAGAACGAGGCCCCCGCGGCCCGCGCCGGCTATGTGCCGCTGCCGTATATCACCGAGATGAACAAGGCCTATGCGGCCGCGGATATCATCTGTTGCCGTGCCGGCGCGATGACGGTGGCCGAGGTAAGTGCCTCCGGCACCCCCGCCATCTACGTGCCGCTGCCGCATGGCAATGGCGAACAGGGATTGAATGCCCAGCCGGTGATCAGTGCCGGCGGCGCGACCATCATCGCCGATGCCGATCTCAACGGCCACAGCCTCGCCACCCAGGTGCTGGCAATCCTGAGCGATGAACAGCTCTATGAGGCCATGGTGCACTCCACCGACCAGGCCGGATTAGGCAGCGCCGCTGAGGACATCGCCGAACGTATCGTTCAGGCCGCACGCGGCTAACATCAACCCTAGGGCGCGCCGCGCCGGCCACAGGAGGACTGTGGCGGCGAGGCGGCGTCGTCACGAGCACAGAAACACACATAAGCGAGGAGAACAGTGGTGAGCGAGCAGACGGTGGACGCGGACCTAACGCGGGTGCACATGATCGGAATCGGCGGTGCGGGCATGTCCGGCATCGCGCGTATCTTGCTGGCACGAGGATCCGAGGTCAGTGGATCCGATGCCAAGGATTCTCGGGTGGTGTTGGCGCTGCGCTCCATGGGCGTGGACATCTCCATCGGCCACGACGCAGCCAATATCGACCGAGAGGGCACGCCGCCCACGGCCGTGGTCACCTCCTTCGCGGCGATCCCCCAAGATAATCCCGAGCTGGTGCGCGCCCGCGAGCTCAATATTCCTATTCTGCGCCGTTCGGAAATGCTGGCGCTGCTCATGGACAGCCACGATCAAATCCTCTTCGCGGGCACCCACGGCAAAACCTCCTCCACCTCCATGGCGGTGGTGGCCATGCAGCAGGCAGGCATGGATCCCAGTTTTGCTATCGGGGGCCAGCTCAACAAGGCCGGCACCAACGCCCACCATGGCACCGGCAGCTGCTTTGTGGCCGAGGCCGATGAGTCTGATGCCTCGCTGCTGCAATACCGGCCCAAGGTGGCCGTGGTGACCAATATTGAGCCGGATCACCTGGACTATTTCAAAACTCACGACGCCTATTTCACCGTCTTCGACGATTTCGCAGCGCGGCTTGTCGACGACGGCACGCTGGTGGTGTGCCTCAATGATGAACACGCCGCCGCGCTGGGGGAGCGGTGTGTGGCTAAGGGCACTACGGTGGTCGGCTATGGCACCCGCGAGGCCTGTTCCATGCACCCAGACGTGCCGGCCGGCGCGATTATCGAGGAGCGCACCACCACGGTTTACGGCACCCGCGCCCGGATTCTCCTCGAAGATACGGTTGTGGACGTCACCATTCACGTGCCCGGGGAGCACATGGTGCTCAACGCTGCCGCCGCATTGCTCGCCGGACACGTCGCCGGTGGCGATGTAGCAGCTCTGGCCGAGGGACTCAGCGAGTTCACGGGGGTGCGCCGCCGCTTCGAGTATCACGGCACCGTGGCCGAGGGGCCGGCTCTCGGAGTGAGTGTCTTTGATGACTATGCGCATCACCCCACCGAGGTCTCCGCCGTGATTCGTGCCGCCCAAGACAAGGTGGGGGCGATCGGCCGAGGCAAAGTGGTGGTGGTATTCCAGCCGCACCTCTACTCCCGCACAATCGAGTTCGCCACAGAGTTCGCCGCCGCCTTGTCGCTGGCAGACGCCGTGGTGGTACTCGACATTTTCGGCGCCCGGGAGGAGCCCGTAGAAGGCGTGAACGGCAGCATCATCGCCGATAAGGTGAGCGCGCCCTGCCGCTATGTGGATAGCTTCGCGGAGGTACCCGGAGTGGTTGCCGAGCTCGTGAACCCGCACGACATTGTGCTCACCATGGGGGCGGGCTCGGTGACGATGCTTGCCGACGAAATTCTCGAGGGCCTGAGCAGCGCCACTACCACAGCAGAGGCGGGAGAGTAAGTGAGCCGCAGGAGGATTGTCCAAGCTTTCGGCGCGGTGATCGCCCTGGGGGCAGTGGCAGTGCTGATCTGCGTGTTTTTTCCCATTATCACCGTCTCTCAGGTCTCGGTAGAGGGAAATAAGGAAACCTCCACGGAGGAGGTGCTCGCCGCCGCCGGTGTGGTGGAAGGGGAAAACTCGCTGCGGGTGGATACCGCCGGTGCGGCGACCCGCGTCGCGGAGCTGCCGTGGGTGAAATCTGCGACGGTGGGCCATTCCTCGCCCCGCGGCATCGAAGTCCAAGTGGTGGAGCGCGAGCCCTTCATTTTCTCCGAACAGGCCGATGGCGCGCATCTCGCCGACCGCGATGGGGTGCCCTTCGTGATTAGCGATGATCCGCGCGGAGCGATGAAGGTCGTGGGCATGAGTGATGACAATCCCAAGATTTATGCGGCCGTCGTTGGCGCTGTGAACGCGTGGGAGGAGATCGCCGGCGACCAGCGCGGCCTGCTGCGCTTCGTGGAGGCCCCGAGCCCCTTCGAGCTGACCTTGCACTTCGAGAACGCCGAGATGGGGGCGAAGGCCGTATATTGGGGCTCGGCCGAGGATGCCACCAATAAGGCGCGGGCTACCCGTGCGGTGCTCACTCGCCCCGAGGAGTGGTGGAATGTTACCAACCCCAACATGGTCACGACCCGCTAAGCGAAAGCCCACGTCAGAAGTCTAAAGTTGAGCTTTAGGGTTAAAGACACGCCGCGCGAATGTCACCCTCAAATGCGTATGTGTCGACCATGATGGACTTACATTGTTTCAACAGTATGTGGGCTACACCTGAGCGCACATAAAACTAGGATCACACGAGAAAAACCCGAAAGGCGAGCCTTATAACCATGACCTCACCGAACAACTACCTCGCCGTCATCAAGGTCGTCGGTGTCGGCGGCGGCGGCGTCAATGCCGTCAACCGCATGATCGAAGAGGGCCTGGCGGGCGTTGAATTTATCGCCGTTAATACCGATTCGCAGGCTTTGCTCTTCTCGGATGCCGACGTCAAGCTCGACATTGGCCGTGAGGCCACCCGTGGCCTTGGCGCCGGGGCGAACCCCGAGGTGGGTCGCACCTCTGCCGAGGATCACAAGTCTGAGATCGAGGAATCCCTGAAGGGCGCCGATATGGTCTTCGTGACCGCGGGCGAGGGTGGCGGCACCGGCACCGGCGCTGCCCCGGTGGTGGCTAATATCGCCAAGAAGATGGGCGCGCTCACCGTGGGCGTTGTGACTCGCCCCTTCAAGTTCGAAGGCCGTCGCCGCATGCGTCAGGCGCTCGAGGGCATCGAAGCATTGCGCGACTCCTGCGACACTCTCATCGTGATTCCTAACGATCGCTTGCTGCAACTGGGCGATGCCAACCTCTCCATGATGGAAGCCTTCCGCTCCGCGGACGAAGTGCTCTACAACGGCGTGCAGGGCATTACCCAGCTCATCACCACCCCGGGCATTATCAACGTGGACTTCGCGGACGTGCGTGCCGTGATGTCCGATGCCGGTTCCGCCCTCATGGGTATCGGCTCCTCGCGGGGCGATAACCGCGCGGTGGCGGCAGCAGAGCAGGCCATCAACTCTCCTTTGCTGGAGTCCACCATGGAAGGTGCCAAGGGAGTGCTGCTCTCCTTCGCCGGTGGTTCCGATCTTGGCCTGCAGGAGGTCTACCAGGCCGCAGAGATGGTGGAGAGCCAGTCCGATCCGGATGTGAACCTCATTTTCGGAACCATAATCGACGACACCCTCGGCGACGAAGTGCGCGTCACCGTGATTGCCACGGGCTTCGATGATGCCGCCTCGGTGGCCGATAACGATAACGTGCGCCAGCCCGCGGAGCGCCCGGCTGCCGCCAGCCCCACCCCGGCACCGCGCCAGAACGAGGGCATGTTTGGTCGCGGCGAGCGTGCCGAGTCCGGCGAGCGCCCCGCCCCCGAGCGTGCCGAGGAGCCGGACCGCGAGCGCCGCGCCTACGATGACCGCGCCAACCAGGCGCGCCACCGCTTGGGCAGCGATCGCTCCCCGGGGTTGTTTACCCACAATGACTACGAGGAGCGCCCCGAACCGCGCCGCTCGGAGCCTCCGGTGGATGACCTCGACATTCCCGATTTCATGCGTTAGGAACTGAAGCAGTTACGTGACTATCGATACTCGCCCCGTCCGCAAGGTTGTTACTAGCCGTGCCGGCGGGGCTTCGGCCTTCCCCTACGACAGTTTTAATCTTGGCGATCACGTGGGCGATGATCCGCAGGCTGTCGCCGCTAATCGTCGCCGGCTTGCCCGCATCATCGGCCTCGCCCCGGAGCGCATCGTGTGGATGGAGCAAATCCATTCCCCGACAGTCGCCGTGGTCGATGGCCCGCAGGAGGAGCCGGTGCCCGCAAGCGACGCGCTGGTGACGACCAGCGCCAACCTAGCCCTCGCCGTGCTGGTGGCTGACTGCGTGCCGGTGCTGCTCTCGGATCACCATGCTGGGGTGGTTGCCGCTGCCCATGCCGGCCGGATGGGCGCGCGCAATGGCATCGTCCGCCGCACCGTAGAGACCATGGTGGAGCTCGGTGCGCGGCCGGAGGCCATCCATGTGCTGCTCGGCCCCGCCGCATCGGGGGCACGCTATGAGGTGCCGCCAGAGATGGCCGCCGATGTCGAGTCCCGCCTGCCGGGCAGTCGGTGCCGCACCGCCACGGGGACCACGGGGCTGGATATTCGGGCGGGTTTGGTAGCGCAGCTGCGCGCGCTGGGCGTGCGCGCCATTGATGTTGATCCCCGCTGCACCATTGAGGACGAGTCGCTGTTTTCCTATCGCCGTGCCCAGGGGCCCACCGGACGCCAGGCGGGACTGGTGTGGCTCACTGGCAGTGCCGCGGCTCACACCCACGAGCCACGCTGATCGTAGGAGGAAAGAATGAGTGAAGAGACGATGACTAGGCGCGAAGAACTCGCCACCCGGCTAGAGCGGGTGCGCGCCACCATCGCCGAGGCCGCCGCCCATGCGGGCCGCGACGCCGCTGAGATTCAGTTGCTGCCAGTGACGAAGTTTCATCCCGTCTCCGATGTGGCACTGCTGCAGGAGCTCGGAGTCACAGCGGTGGGGGAGAACCGAGACCAAGAGGCCAAAGAAAAGAAGGAAGCCCTGCCGGAGATGTCCTTTCACATGATCGGGCAGATCCAATCCAAGAAGGCCAACTCGATCGCCCGTTGGGCAGACTGGGTACACTCCGTGGATTCGGTGGCCATCGCCGAGAAGCTAGATCGCGGAATGGAGCTGGCCATCGACCGTGGCCAGCGCCAGGAAGGCGCGGTGCTGCACTGCCTCGTGCAGCTCTCCGCCGATGGCGATAGCGCGCGCGGCGGCACCCGACTGGATCAGCTGGCAGAGATCGTCGACATGCTCGAAGCACAGCCCCGCACCCGCTGCGGCGGGTTCATGTGTGTGCCGCCGCTCGACGCCGATCCGCGCGAAGTGTTTGAGCGCGGCGCCGCGGTTGTGCAGCGCTGGTCGGAGCAGCTAAGACGGCGCTTGGACTACTCGGCAGGCATGAGCGCGGACATGGTGCACGCAATTGAGTCGGGATCGACATTTGTGCGTGTCGGAACGGATATCCTCGGCCCGCGGCCAGTAGTCTAACGATAGAAATTACGCGGTTGTGAGCCTCGCGCACTCTTGGTTACACCCCAATTGACCAGCACAATCCCTCCACACAGATCTAAGAAGAGGAACACCACACGATGTCGAGCTTGAACAAGTTCAAAGAGTATTTCGGACTCGGCCCCATCGCCGATGACATGGATGACGCCTACTACGGCGACGAGGCCGGCTACCAGGAGCGCGGCTACGCCGAGCGCCCCTATGGTGAGGATCGCTACAGCGAGCGCTACGGCCGTCGCTACGAGGAGCCGAGCCGAGAGTCCGAGGGCTACTACGAGCGTGACCGTGACCGCTCCTATGCCTGCGCCATCGTGCCCGTGGAAATCTCCAGCTACACCGAAGCCGCGCGCATTGGCGAGCCCTTCCGTGATGGCGATGCCGTGGTGTTCGATATCAGCCGCATGAATAGCGAAGACGCCCATCGCGTGGTGGACTTCGCTGCGGGCCTCGGCTTTGCGCTGCGCGGCACCATGAAGAAGGTTGCCCCGCGTGTCTTCGCCCTCATCCCGGACGGGGCACACGTCTCCACCACCCAGTTGGAGCGCACCGCCCGCGTCTAATACGCCGGCCGCCCCACGATCTTTTTTCGCCCACCGACGCTCCTCTTTTCGTTGGTGGGCGTAGTACTAGCAGCAGTATGCAGCATGTGCGCTCGGCTGTGTGCCGCGCCTAGAGTATGACGTTCGCTACACTCCGCGGCGACTGGTCGGCTCGCACGGGGCGAGAAATATTGTTCCTCGGCACGTGAGATACGTTAGGCTCTACACCCGTGACTACAGCTTTTATGATTCTGCTTTGGGCGATCCGCATCTTTCGCTATGTGCTCATCGCCCGCATCCTGATTGAGATGGTGGTGTCGTTCTCGCGCAGCTTCTCTCCGCCGCGCTGGTTCTACTACATCGCCGAGCCCATCTTCATGGTCACCGACCCACCCGTGAAGGCCCTGCGCAGGATGATCCCCTCGGTACGCATGGGCGGAGTGGCTCTGGACGTCTCCGTGCTGGTGCTGTTCATCGGCCTCATCCTGCTGGAGTACATCGTCATCGCCATCTATAGCGCCGCGTTCGTGTAATTTGTGCAATTCTCGACGGTTTCACCTCCCACCCCGTACACTCGGGATATCAGCTTCACTGCCGTGAGGCTGTGGCCCGGTATACGGGGTGATGTTCTGTGTAGAGCATGAGAAATCGGATACTACGATGTGGCTAGCGGGGGTAACCTGCGGGCAGAGTCCTCGCGGACTCGGCAGCAAATTGCGTAGACATCCGAAATCAAACCCGTATATTGTGTTAAGGTGCAGTGCACCTTGAGGGAATCTGCGTAAGATAACGTAATAAGAGAAAAACGTAGAAATATAGATTCGACGGAGGCAGATCCCCCGTCGGTCGCGAAAAATTTTCAAAGCTGCGAAAGAGTGTCTAAGCATCCTGTACGGCGCCAGAGCGGCTGAGAGAATTTTTAAGATAGAGAAACTAACGCGAAGGGAATCGTCAATGCCGCTGACTCCAGCCGACGTGCACAATGTTGCCTTTAGCAAGCCGCCGATCGGCAAGCGAGGCTACGCTGAGGATGAGGTTGACCAGTTCCTCGATCTCGTCGAAGACACTCTTGGTCAACTCCAGGACGACAACGATGCACTGCGTGCACAGGTGGAGGAGCTCCAATCGGAGCTCGACTCCGCCGACACCGTGCGCGGTGGCGCAGTTGCTGCCAGCCCGGCGGTCAACGAGACCGAGCTGCGCACACGCATCGAGAAGGAGCTCGCCACCAAGTACGAGTCCCAACTCGCAGAAGCCAAGAAGCAGGCCGAGTCTGCCCGCAAGGAGGCCGAAGAGGCCCGCAAGGCAGCAGCTCAGGCCCGCGACAAAGCTGGCGCTCAGCAGCAGCCGCAGCAGCCGGTCTCCGTGGCCGCTGCAGCAGATGATCAGAACGCTTCCCCCGAGACCCACATGCAGGCCGCTCGCGTCCTGGGTCTGGCTCAGGAGATGGCCGATCGTCTCACCAACGACGCCCGCAACGAGTCTCAGTCCATGCTGGACGAGGCCCGCGCGACCGCCGAGAAGACCATCAACGAGGCCAACGAGACCTCTCGCCGCACCCTGGGTACCGCCAAGGACCAGGCCGCAAAGACCATTGCGGAAGCCAACGAGAAGTCCGAGCGCATGCTCTCCGACGCCAAGCAGCGCTCCGAGACCATGATCCACGACGCCACCGCGCAGTCCGATGCCAAGGTCAAGCAGGCCGAGCAGAAGGCCTCCAGCCTTCAGACCGAGGCCGACCGCAAGTACAGCGAGACCATGGCCACCATGAAGCAGCAGCAGAGCGTCTACGAGAACCGTATCGACGAGCTGCGCGTCTTCGAGCGCGAGTACCGCACTCGCCTGAAGAACCTGCTGGAGACCAAGCTGCAGGAGCTGGATACCACCACCACCTCGGCTCCGAACCCCCACAACGGTTCGAACAACTAGCAGTTTTTGTAGCTACAGGCCCCACGCACCGATGTGTGTGGGGCCTTCGGCATGCTCGCTTGTCGACGCCACCCTGGAGGCCGGCAGGCCTTGAAGTCGCTCGTAACGCCGGGAACGTGGGGCAGTGGGGTTAGCTCTGGTGACGGCGTTCCGCGGAGTGGCTCGAGTGGCGAGGGGAAGAAACGCGGAGATACAGCGGGAGCACGGCGAGGAGATAGAGCACCCAGCCTGCTACCTGGAGGTGCGTGGGGGAGAGGTTCAGCTTGAACATGGACTCGGCCAGAACAAACCACAGAGTATCGGTGCGCAGGAGAAGATTATCGTTGTCGAAATACCCCGAGACGTCATAGAGCTGACTACTCCAGCTGGGCAGGAGCGAGGCCGCCTGAAGATCCCCGAGGCCGTGGGAAACGCTGCCCGCGGCGGCCAGCAGGAAAAGAGCAGCCATGAAGCGAATACATACGGAAAAATTCATCCAGCCGATGCCGGTGTAGACCAACCATCCAATGACTGCCGAGGCGATCAACCCAGCCACGCTGCCCGCAGCAGGGACCACCACACCGTCCGTGTGGACGGCTTTGAGGGCAGAGCACACAAAAAGGGCAGTGTCTGTACCGAGGCGGGCGACACTGATGATGGCCAGCACCAGCACCCAGATCGTGCCCGTTGGGGTGAGTGCGGCTGGTGGATCATGCCGGTGTTTGTTGCTGCGGGAGTGCGTGGCCAGCCAGAAAATCAGCCACGTCACCACACCGGCGGACACCACAGACAAGACGCCGCTGAGCAGTAAGTGGGCCCGGGCCGACGCAGCATACGGTCCCCATGTGGCAACAGCGCCCAGCAGCAGCGACAGCCCTGCGGCCAGGGTCAGGCCCAGCCACAGCCGTGGCAGAAGATCGCGGCGACCGGCACGGGTGATAAGGGCAATGAGCATCCCCACGATCACTGCGGCCTCGACCCCCTCGCGGAGGCTAAAGAGGAAATTCGCCAGAAACACCTGACACTCCCTTATGCACGACATCGCGTAGCCCTCATAGGCGTTCAACACTTATCCGAGGCCGAGTCAAAAGTAGCCTCGGCGCGATTGTATTCCTCAACGCAGGCTTACCTAAAAGAGTAGGGTGACGGTGGGCGCATGTGGGGGGTGCACACTCGGGAGCGCGGGTGGCGTCGTAAAGCACAAAACAGCCCCTCACCCTCTACAATCCTGCCTATGATGCTTCTCGCTATCGTGCTCGCCCTCGCAAGTTTCTTTCTGCTTGTTCTCACTGTGCAGACCGAGGAGATCATTTTCGCTTATCTTCTTATCGCTACCTCCATCGCAGGCATCGCGGTGTGGGGGATCGATACATGGCGCTACGCGCGGCGAAAGCGATAGCCACCGTCGCGCGGCGACGGGCGAGGAAAACCGAACTATCGCTGAAGGAGAATTCTCCGATATACTTGCTCGGAAGCATCACATACGAGGGGTGAACACCCCGTGACGCAACACAAGGCGTTGATCCGGCCATCACCGGGGAGCTGCTGGAAGAACCCCGCTACGGCGGCAAGTAGAACCAGCCGACGAGGGTCGATAATCCTTACACAAGACAAACGAAGAGGCGTGCGCCCTCCTGGGGTGCACGCAAATAGGGTGGTACCGCGGGTACCCAGGGCAGAGATGCTCAGGGAAACTCGTCCCTAGGCGAATAACACCACACGCATAACTGCCCGGAATTGTCTTTGTAAGGAGCCCACATGACCACAGGCGACAGCTCATCGAAGAGCAACGTAGGCGGAGTCTATCCCCGCGTAGACATGAGCGGCGGAAGCAGCCGATTCCCCGACATGGAAAAGAACGTTCTCGACTACTGGAAGAACGATCGCACCTTCCACGCCTCCGTTGAACAACGCGAAGGCGCCAAAGAATTCGTTTTCTACGACGGGCCTCCCTTCGCCAACGGCCTGCCGCATTACGGCCACCTCCTGACCGGCTATGTCAAAGACATCGTGCCCCGCTTCCAAACGATGAAGGGCAAGAAAGTCGATCGCGTCTTCGGCTGGGACTGCCACGGCCTGCCCGCCGAGCTCGAAGCAGAAAAGCAGCTCGGAATCACCGACAAAGGTGAGATCGAAGACATGGGTTTGGCGAAATTTAACGAATACTGTGGCACCTCCGTGCTGCAGTACACCGAAGAGTGGAAAGAATACGTCACCCGCCAGGCCCGCTGGGTGGACTTTGATAACGGCTACAAGACGATGGATCTGAACTACATGGAATCCATCATGTGGGCGTTTAAAACTCTCTACGAGAAGGGCCTGATCTACCAAGGCTTCCGCGTGCTGCCCTACTCGTGGGCCGAGCACACCCCGCTGTCTAACCAGGAAACCCGCCTCGACGACAGCTACAAAATGCGCCAAGACCCCACCCTGACGGTGACCTTCCCCATCACCGCAGCCCACGGCGACGCCAACCCCGAGCTCGTGGGCACCCAGGCACTTGCATGGACCACCACCCCGTGGACTCTGCCGTCCAACCTGGCGCTCGCTGTACACCCCGACGTCACCTACCTACGGGTGCGCGTCGGCGACGACGGACTGGAAGAATTCCGCGGCGCGGACTTCCTGATCGCCGAAAACCTGCTGGGGCAGTACACCAAGGAGCTCGGCGAGAATCACGAGATCGTCTCTACCCACCCCGGAAACGAACTCGTTGGCCTGAGCTACGAGCCGATCTTCCCGCACTTCAAGGACCACCCCAACGCTTTCCAGATCCTCGGCGCCGACTATGTGACCACCGAGGACGGTACCGGCATCGTTCACCAGGCCCCCGCCTTCGGTGAAGACGACATGAACACCTGCTCGGCCAATGGCATCGACGTGGTCATCCCCGTGGACATGGACGGTAAGTTCACCAACGCTGTGCCCGAATACGAGGGACAACTGGTCTTCGATGCGAACAAGCACATCATCAAGGACCTCAAGGCCGCCAAGCGCGTCCTCCGCCACCAGACCATCGAGCACTCCTACCCGCACTCCTGGCGCTCTGGAGAGCCTCTGATCTACATGGCGCTGCCCTCCTGGTTCATCGAGGTCACCAAAATCCGCGACCGGATGGTGGAACTCAACCACGATCAGATCCGCTGGGTTCCCGAGCACATTCGCGACGGCCAATTCGGCAAATGGCTGGAAGGCGCACGCGACTGGAACATCTCCCGCAACCGCTACTGGGGATCGCCCATCCCAGTGTGGGTCTCCGACAACGACGAGTACCCGCGCGTTGATGTCTATGGCTCCCTCGACGAGCTTGAACGCGACTTTGGTACGCGACCTACGTCGCTGCACCGCCCCTACATCGACGAACTGACCCGGCCCAACCCAGACGATCCGACCGGGCAATCCACCATGCGGCGCGTACCAGAAGTCCTTGACTGCTGGTTCGAGTCCGGCTCCATGCCGTTCGCACAAAAGCACTACCCCTTCGAGAACAAAGAGTGGTTCGACACCCACAACCCGGCCGACTTCATCGTCGAGTACTCGGGCCAGTCGCGTGGCTGGTTCTACACCATGCACGTCATCGCTACTGCGCTGTGGGACAAGGCCGGCTACTCAAACGTGGTGGCCCACGGCATCGTGTTGGGTAGTGACGGGCTGAAGATGTCCAAGTCCAAGGGCAATTACCCCAACGTGAACGAGGTATTCGACCGGGACGGCTCCGACGCCATGCGCTGGTTCCTCATGTCCTCACCCATTCTGCGCGGCGGTAACCTCATCGTGACCGAGCAAGGAATCCGCGAGGGTGTGCGCCAGGCACTGCTTCCGATGTGGAACGCCTACAGCTTCCTGCAGCTGTACAGCTCCACCTCGGCGCGCTTCGACACCAGCTCGTCGAACGTGCTGGACCGCTATATCTTGGCTAAGACCGGTGATCTCGTCGAGGCAGTAGACAAGGCGCTCGATGATCTGGATATTGCTACCGCTTGTGATGAGGTGCGTTGGTTCTGTGATGCTTTGACCAACTGGTATGTGCGTCGCTCTCGTGACCGTTTCTGGGCGGGCGATCAGGAATTCCCGGAGGCATTCAACACTCTCTATACCGTGCTTGAGACTCTCACGCGCGTGGCCGCCCCGCTGCTGCCGATGGCTACTGAGGTGATTTACCGCGGTTTAACCGGTGAGCGTTCGGTGCACCTGACTGACTTCCCGGATGCGTCGCAGTTCCCGCGCGATGAGAAGCTTGTTCAGGCAATGGACGAGGTGCGCATGGTGGTATCGGCTACCTCCTCGGTGCGTAAGTCGCACAAGCTGCGTAACCGCCTGCCTTTGCCGAAACTCACCGTGGCTGTGCCGCACGCGGAGCGCCTTGAGCCTTTCGCGGACATCATTCGTGATGAGGTGAACGTGAAGGAGGTTGAGCTCACTGACGATGTGGATGCCGTTGGTCGATTCGAGGTCGTGGTGAACGCACGTGTCGCTGGTCCGCGCTTGGGCAAGGATGTGCAAAAAGCAATCAAGGCGGTCAAGGCTGGCAACTACTCTCGTTCCGGCGACACCGTGGTTGCCGATGGCGTCGAGTTGCAGCCGGGCGAGTTCACCGAGAAGCTAGTTGCGGACAACCCCGAGTCCACCAACCAGATTGCCGGTATGGAGGGGCTCGTGGTGCTCGACATGACCCTCACCGAGGATTTGGAGGCCGAGGGCTGGGCCAACGATGTAATCCGCGGTATTCAGGATGCTCGTAAGGCCGCCGAGTTTGAGGTGTCCGATCGAATCACTGCCGTGTTGTCGGTTCCGGAAGACAAGCTGGAGTGGGCGACTAAGCACAAGGACACCATTGCTGGTGAGGTTCTGTGTACGGATCTGTCCATCACTGATGATGCTCTCGAGGATGGCCATCCTGTTCTCGACGGCGTGTATGTCTCCGTGAAGAAGAACGAGGCATAGTAGCCGCGTCACCAAGCCCCGCTTCGGCGGGGTTTGTTGCGTTTGTGGGGCTGGTTAGCTGGCATAGCGCCATTCCGTGGTCTCCTCTGTGCGCAGGGGTTGGGGCCATGGTTGCTGCCGGATACGTGCCCCCGCTGAGCGCTGAGCGTCGGGGGAGTCGTTGAAGGTGATGGTGGGGGTGGGGTGCGTGGCTGTAGCGGGGTAGGTCACGCCCACACGGCCCGTGCGGGGATCCCGTACCGCGTGGGTTTTGTGTGGGTTGCTGCGCGAGCCGTCGTTATCGCTGTGGTGTTCGGGACAGAGCAGGGTGAGATTCGGGAGCTCGGTTTGTCCTCCGTCTTTCCACGCGAGCAGGTGGTGGACCTGGCAGCGGCTCGCTGGTTCGTTACAGTCTGGGTGCGAGCACACCAATTCGGAGGCGAGCAGCGCTATGCGGTCGCGGAAGCTGGCGAGACGTTCCACCTTGCGGACAGACAGTGCTTGGCCTGTCTCTGGGTCGTGGACGCACACGAAGCCATATTTCTGCTCGGCTACCTTGAGGACGTCTGGTGGGCTTAGGCTCACGCCAGTGTCAGTGGGGAAGCTGACGTTGGCGGCTTGGTAGTCCTCGATGTCGAAGTCTTTTGCGGAGATGGAGATGGCGAAGACGCCCTTGTTTTGGTGTGAACCGATGGCTGAGTCGAAGGCGTCGGCCATGACCTGGTTGAGGCTGCGGGCATCGTCCTTGTCGCGGGTGGTGCGCAGATGCTTGTCCATGTGGGAACGCAACTTGGCGCAGGTGCGTGGCGGCAGATAGCCGTGAATACGCTGCCCGCCGTGTTTATCGGGCTTGGATACGGTGACGAAACGGTTGCGTTCGGCGTGCTCTTTGTCGGGTTCGAGCGTGTCGTTGAGCGAGGCTACCTTCTCGCGGAGGAAGGAGCGGGTGGCATTGAAGCTATGGCTGGCGGCGTAGTCGATGGCCTCAGCACGCAAGGTTTCGGTTTGTAGGGAGTTGTGTGCCATGAGATTGAGTAGCTGCTTATCAATGAGGGTGCGTTTTTCTGCGCCAATGTGCTGGGTGAGCAGTTTCTGGCGGGAGATGGCGCGCAAATCGGTGGCAAGACCCACATCTGCCTTTACTTCGGCGTCGAGAGCGGGATCGGTTTCGGCCGCTTCGACGCGGGCATCTTTCACGGGACTGTATAGCCGGCTCGCCTCGCCTATAGCAGCTGTAATTTTTCTTCCTGACCAGCCCAGATGCTCACGCAGTACGCGGCGTGGCTTATTGATCCCAGCGACGTGGGTGAGGTTTTCTTTGCCCGCGAGATGGCAGAGCAGAATGTCTAAATGCGCTTGTACAGCCTTGTGTTTTTCTAGCTCTACGAGCGCCGGCAAACTCTCGGCGAGGCTCAGGGTTCCACCCTGGTCGAAGTCAAAAAGTTCGACGAGCTCCTCATAAGCGTCGCCGATGACGCGAATGAGCTGGTGACAGCGTTGTACAGACATGATGGTGTTCTCCTAGAGGCGGTAGTTCTTGGGGTGTAGCCGAAGACTAGCGACCCCAAGCGATCTCGGCTTGGCAGAACGCCTGATATGCGGTGCGCCTGTGGAATACTCAGCTTTGGTCTGGGGTTATGCACAACTGGGGCGTACCGCTTCACCCAAAACGACGGTGTGGAACTAGACTGCGATGTTTGGTCAGGCTCCTGTGTGGGTACATCGGCAGGAGACGTCGTCGATAAGCGCATGAGAAAGATCTGGAAAACTCGAAGGTATGAGACGTTGGGTGCTGCACATCGACATGGATGCGTTTTATGCATCCTGTGAGCAGCTAACGCGGCCCACGCTGCGCGGCCGGCCCGTGCTCGTAGGCGGGGTGCACGGGCGCGGTGTGGTGGCCGGGGCGTCCTATGAAGCGCGCACGTTTGGTGCGCACTCGGCCATGCCGATGTTTCAAGCAAAGGCCATGGTGGGCTTCGGGGCAGTGGTCGTGCAGCCGCGTCGGGCCGTGTACAAGGCAGCATCGGCGCGCGTATTCGAGATCGTGGCACGGCGGGCCGGCGTTATTGAACAGCTCTCCATCGATGAAGCTTTTCTCGAACCCCACGAGATACAAGGCGAGGAACCTCACGTTGTGAAAGCCTGGGCCGAACAGCTGCGCGAAGAAATTCGCGAAGAAACAGGCCTGCCCGCCTCGATCGGGGCCGGGAGCGGTAAACAATTCGCGAAAATCGGCTCAGGTGAGGCGAAACCGGATGGCGTCTTCGTGGTTGCCCAGGAAGAGGAATCAGCCATGTTTCATCCCTTGGACGTGGGCAAACTCTGGGGGATCGGTCCTGTCTCAGCATCCAAGCTGCGGGCGCTCGGGGTGGAAACGATCGGTGACTTCGCGGCACTCAGCGAAGAAGAAGTGGTGATAAGCCTCGGCCGAAAAACCGGCCTCGAATTGTGGAATCTTGCGCGCGGACACGATCACCGTTTAGTCAAACCGCGCGCGATTGCGAAACAAATCTCTCAAGAGCACACGTATCCGCTGGATCTTGTCACAGTCAATGATGTGGACGCTGCAGTGAAGCGCGCCGCGAGCGGAGCACATCGACGGCTACTCCAGGATGGCCGCGGCGCCCGTACGGTCACAGTGAAATTGCGTATGGCGGATTTTCACATCGAGTCCCGCTCACACACGCTGAACTATGCCACCGATGATTTCGACACTTTGCACGCGGTGGCCAAGAAAATGGTGCGCTACCCAGATGAACTCGGGCCGATCAGGCTCGTGGGAGTGTCGTTTTCCGGCTTGGAGGCTGCACGCCAAAACGTCATGTTTCCAGAGCTTGATCAGCGGGTCCCGCCGCCCGCGAAGTTTGACGATACTGAGGTGGGCGTTCGGGATAGTTCTTCAGAGCCCGCTCATGACGGCGAAGAATCCCCAGAATCAGAGCCGGACAGCCCCACCTGGACCGCCACCCAGGACGTGGTACACCCCGAGTACGGTCACGGCTGGGTACAGGGCTCTGGACACGGAATCGTGTCGGTGCGTTTTGAAACTCGCACGACAACGCGTGGGCTTACGCGAAGTTTCGCCGTAGATGACCCGGATCTTCAGCCTGCCGATCCACTGGCCTCCCTGGAGTGGGAGGAGTGGTTGGCCGAGTATGAAGAAGACATGGATTAACTAGAACAGCGTCGCGGGGTGAACGCCGGTGGCAATAGCAATGGCAAGCAGAATGCGTGCCTGAGCTGCGCGGAAGTACTGGGATCCCAGGGCTCCCTTTTGGAGCAGGGTGGCGCCGCCGCCGGCACCGCCATAGGAGCCGTGCACGTCGCCGCGGGGGACGCGGGTGGTGATTACCACGGGTGTGCCGGCGTCGAGGGCTTCGCCGACGGCGATGGCGAGCTCTCGGCCGACGTTGCCCGCCCCCATGGCTTCAATGACGAGTCCGTCGGCTCCGTGCTCGAGGGCGGCGTCGACAAGCGTGCGTGGCGCGCCGGGATATGCGGCGATGATATCGACGGAGACATCAGCCAGGGACGCGAGGGGCACAGGTTCGGCACGGGTGGGTTCTTCGGGGGCGTTGGTGGCGAAGGCAAGGTTGTCGCTGGTGTGCCATTTGGTGGCGCCGCGTGCGGGGATGACGGCGTGGCCGAACACGATAATGACGCCGATGCCGCGGGCGCTGGAGTCCATGGCGATCACGACGGACTCGAAGAGGTTGCCGATCCCATCGGAGTCGGGGTGGTCGAAGCTGCGTTGGGCGCCGGTGAAGACCACGGGGCGGGGATCATCGTGGAAGGTGTCGACAGCAATGGCGGTTTCTTCCATGGAGTCGGTGCCGTGGGTGACGACGACGCCGGTTACCGTGGGGTCGTCGAGGGCGTCGTGGACGGCGGCGATGATGGCGTCAATATCGGCGAGTGTCATCGCGGACGAATCGAGGCGGTCTAGTTCCCGCACCTCAAGCGCTAGCTGTGTGTCTTCGAAGCGTTGGGCGACCGGTTCCAGCAGCTCGGCTCCGCTCACTGTGGGCAAGAGCACTCCGTCGCGATCGGTTGTGCAGGCGATCGTTCCGCCCGTGGTAATCACAACAATCTTGGCAGCTGGGGTAGTGGCGTGCTCCGCAGTGGTATCGGTCTCGTTAGTCATGCATATAGCGTGCCACACCGCCGCCGCGCCGCGGGCGGAAACGCCTCGATAGCCCGCTGCCGCGCTACTCCGAACAGCGACCGTGGCTCCTATCGCACGCCCGCACCCGCCATTCGGCGCTTATCGACGCCGTCCAGGATGTGGCCATTCACGTTGGCCCGTGTAGAATCCAAGTACTAGATTTTCCGCCCGAGACCTGCATGAAGCGGCTCTAAGCTGCCGCTGAGAAGGGACTGAGATGGCTGTGTCATCTCGTGATCTACGGTCACTGATGGTGCCCGTAATCGTGGTTCCTACCCGTGTGGACGCGCCAGCGCCACGCCGAGTGGCGCTGGGTGGACAATCACAAAACTGACCTACACAGTCAAGGACTGAGGAGAGTAGTGAAACTTTACAAGGCACGTGCACTCGCACTAGTCACCACCGCATCGCTGGTGCTGGCAGGGTGCGGCTCTGAGGACAGCGATTCCAAGGAGACTGAGACCAGCTCCAGCACCAGCTCCTCGACCGCCGCTGTCGAACTTCCCACCTTGGAACAGCTCAACGGCGTTCTGGCCCGGGCAACCGATCCGAACCTGCCCATCGAGGAGCGCGTGCTCACCGTGCAAAACGGTGACCAGGCCCCCGAGCTGTTCGACGTCATGACCCGCTCTAAGCAAGAGTCCGGCGCCAACTTCCAAGTGGTGGACCCGATCCTGCCCGGCTGGACCCCAGATAGCGTGATGGCCACCATCCACTTCACCCTCCCGGATCGCGAGCCGCAGATCGCTGAGGGCGTGGAGTTCGTCAACGAAGACGGCCACTGGAAGGTATCCCAAGACTGGGCCTGCACCGTGGTCAACAGCACCGTCGCCCCGGAGGAAGTTCCCGCATTCTGCAAGGAGCTCCCCGCCCCAGCACCGGTGCCCGAGGACAATGCCCCTGAGGGCAAAGCACCCGCCCCTGAAGGCGAGGTTCCTCCCGCACCCGAGGGCGAGGTTCCTCCCGCACCCGAGGGCGAGGTTCCTCCCGCACCGGAAGGCGCCCCTGCTCCGCAATAAGCTGACACGGCGAGTTCATCGCCGCACAGCACATGGCCCATCTCCCCGCGTCGGGAGGATGGGCCATTATTGTGCGCTCTATTCGGGATGCGGTGCGGGAATATCGATCACGCGATGCTGCCACCGCCGCTTGATCCACCGATCGTGGGTGGCCAGCAGCAGCACCCCCTCATAGCCGTCCAGCGCCTCCTCGAGCTCCTCGGCCAAGGTGAGGGAAATATGGTTGGTGGGCTCATCCAACAGCAAAATATCCGGTGGATCCGCCAACACGATCGCCAACGCTACCCGGCGGCGCTGCCCCAAAGACAGTTTTTCAATCGGGCGCCTGGCGGCTTCCTCACTGAGCAAACCCAGCTCGGTGAGGGAAGCGGCGCCCTTGGGTGCGTGATCGGCGTAGATGTCATTGGCGCTGCGGAATGGATCGTCCCAGTCGGTGTCCTGCTGCATCCAGCCAACGCGGAGATCATCGCCGATGATCAGATTGGGGTTCTCGTCATCGGTGGTATTCGCGATTGCTTCCAGCAGCGACGATTTTCCGGCGCCGTTCGGGCCGGTGATGAGAACGTGATCTCCGTGGCGAATCTTTGCCGATAATGCGTGGTCCATGCGGCCAGCAATGGTGAAATTACGAAAAATGAGTGCGTAGTCCGACCCAGTGGTGGTGAGAAAGTGCTCCGGCAAACCAGCAAATTCGAGCCGCTTCGGCGGCGCGGGGATCTCCCGCCGCTCGAGAGCGTCGAGGCGATTGCGGGCGGTGCGTATGCGCTGCCCGTGCACTTTGGCTGCCTTGTCGGCGTAGAACTTGGCTGATGAGCGAGTTTCTGTTTTGGCTTCTTGGCGGGAAAAGAGATCGGTTTCGCTTACTTGCACCCCGGCTTCGAGGCGGGAGCGTTCTGCTTCCTGGATTCGGTAGTCGTGCTCCCAGCGGGCGCGAAGTTCTTTGCGATAGGCGAGGTATTCGGAGAAACTTCCGCCAAACACCACGCCTTGTGCGAGATTTTCACCTTCGCCGCCCTCCGGCCCGAGGGAATGATCGAGATCGACGATGTGGGTGGCGACTTTGTCCAATACCCAGCGGTCGTGGCTGGCCATTAGCACGGGCCCGTCGAAGGACCGGAGTTCGTCGATGAGGAAGTCGCAGGCGAGATCGTCGAGGTGGTTGGTGGGCTCGTCCAAGATGAGCGCGTCGACGGGCCGGAGCAGCAGTGCGGCGAGGGCGAGGCGGCGGCGTTGCCCGCCGGAGACGGAGCCTATGGGGGCGTCGAGATCAACTTTGGCCAGCCCCAAGCCGGCGAGGACTTCTGCGATACGGGCGTCGAGGGTCCAGACCTGGTGGCGTTCGGCGGCGGCAAGCAGAGTGTCGAAGCGTTGCGCGAGTTCGGCCGAGTCGGGGTGGGTGGCGAGTTCTTCGGAGACGCTGATGATGTCGCGCTCGATGGCTTTAAGCTCGCCGATCGCGTCGGAGATGATAGAGCGTAGGGGAGCGGTGGGCGGCCACGATACTTCTTGGGTGAGGTAGCCAGTTTTGGTGGGGGTGATGATTGCTCCCACATCGGGTTCGAGGCTGCCGCTGATCAACTGCATGAGCGTTGATTTTCCGGCACCGTTTTCGCCGATCAGTCCGGCCACCGCGCCGGCGCCGACGGCGAAGGACACATCGGTGAGGACGCGGTGTGCCCCATAGGAAAAGCTGACACCGTCGACGGCAATATGGATGTGTTTAGACATGGGCTGCTCCTCATCGGCGGGTGATGGTGTCTACCCCACAGCGCGCAGGCGCGTTGAGACGTCGCCGGCGCGCGGGCTGGGCGCGCGGCGACTGCTGTAGTGGGGTGACACCCAGTGTTCTATGGGGAAGAATACTCCACTGCGCTGGTGAGATCTTGAATCACAGCCTGCTGGTCCTCGCGTGCCGCATCGGCGGCGTAGACCAGTCGGGTGGTCACTGCCATGCGGCCGGTGTTTTGGATACTGCTGTCGAGGTCCACGGTGAGTTCGCCTGTGGAGGTTGATTCCGTGGAGACGACCGCCAGTTCTGGATGATCCTCGCCGGCGCTGAGCGCCCCGAGGGTGGAGCGGCGTTGAATCTCGGCGCTGAGTGTGGCGGTGGCTCCCTCGTGGGAGTTGAGGGTGTAGGTGATGGTTTGGAGCATGGAGTTTTCCCCGGGCACCCGGCTGTCCACGGTCCACTGGGCGCCGTCGCCGAGGGGCTCCTCGGGGAACACCACGGAGAGCGACAGCCAGGTAAAGACCGCGGATTCCACCATGGAGCGGGCCTCGTCGGAAGCTTCCTTCGGGGCGGCGAGACGCACCGAGTTCGCTACTCCACGATCGCTGCGGTCGACCGCGATCCGGAATCCTTCGGCGCTAGCGAGGGTGTCGTTGAGGGACAGATCCGTCGAGGTCGGGGCGCCTAGTGCGAGTTCGAGCCGGCTGCTATCGCCGTCGATGCGGCCGATGAGCGGCAGGGTGAGGCTGGTGACATCACCGCCGGCGGGGGCCTGTGGTGTCACCTCGCTGAGGGCTGCGATCTGTTGGCTAAAACCGTCGTAGGCCACCACCGATAGTTCTTCTTCTGGGCTGTCCGCAGTCGCGGTGTAGCGAAGTTCGGTGGCAGAATCCTGCGCCCCAGCATCGATGACGGTGACTTTGGGGGAGTCCAGCTGCAACTCCACCGCGTTATCGCTGTCAACGGCAGCGGTGGTGGGGGAGGACTCCTCAGCGGAGCATCCTGCTAAACCCACGGCGCCAACTGCGCACAGGGCGATGACGCTGCGGGATAAACGACGAGGGCGGTGGCTGCGGCACGGGGGTGTCATAACCGATGATTCTAGTGAGACTGCATGGGCTGGTTAGTGCGGGGGCCAGTGTGCAGCGGTGTGGCGGTAGGCGTCGATAAGCGCGGCGGAAGGCGCGGCAGTTCTGTTCTGCGCGGGGAGTAAGGCAATATTGATGGCGTGGAAACAAAGAAGAGGAGCGCATTGAGAGTGCTGGTCCCAGTCATCGTTGTGATCGCGGTGCTGGACCAAGTGATTAAGCAAGCCATTCTGCTGGCCATCGACCCCCTCAATCCTGTGTCAGTCATCGGTGAGTGGGCGCGTATTGTGCTGGTGTTTAATTCCGGTGCGGCATTTTCTATGGGAGAAGATCACACTTGGGTGTTCACCACGGTGCAGTTGGTGTTTGTTCTTGGCGCGCTCTACTTCGGTCGCACAATGGTGCACCGCCCCCAGATCATCGGAGTCGCTCTTATCGCGGGCGGGGCCCTCGGAAATCTCATCGATCGGCTCTTTCGCGCCCCGGGGTTTTTCGTCGGCCATGTCGTGGACTACATCTCTATCGGCAGCTTCGCTGTATTCAACTTGGCGGATTCTGCGATCACCATTGGGGTCGTCGTAGTGATAATTTCGCTGTTTTTTGAACCCGAGCCAACGAAGGAGAAAGCATGAGTTCTGAGCAGTTTCGCCGCATGCTGGTCCCCGATGGTTTGGCGGGAATGCGCGTAGACCAAGGCCTATCCAAGGTATTGGGGATTTCTCGTTCAGCGGCCGCGGATATTGTTGCGAAGGGAGATGCGCTTATCGACGGTCAACCGGTGCGAAAATCCGATCGGCTCGCTATCGACGCGCTGCTCGAGGTCACCCTGCCCGGGCCCAACCAGGATCTCATCCCCAAAGAGGAGCTGATCGAGGGCATGGAGGTGTTGTATTCCGACGAGCACGTCATTGCCATCAATAAGCCCGTCGGCGTGGCCGCGCATCCCACGATCGGCTGGGAGGGGCCCACCGTGGTCGGCGGGCTGAAGGCCGCGGGCTTTAGCATCGCCACCTCGGGGCCACCGGAGCGCCAGGGCATCGTGCAGCGGCTCGATGTGGGAACCTCGGGAGTGATGGTGGTGGCCGTATCCGAGCTCGCCTACTCGGTGCTCAAGCGCGCCTTCAGGGAGCGCACGGTGACCAAGACGTATCACGCTCTCATCCAGGGCCACCCCGATCCGCTCGAGGGCACGATCGATGCCCCCATTGGCCGCCACCCCTCCGCGGGATGGCGCTTCGCGGTGACGCGCGACGGCAAGCCGAGTGTCACCCACTACGAGACTCTTGAGGCCTTCGCCGAGGCATCCTTGCTCGATATTCACTTAGAGACGGGGCGCACACACCAGATTCGCGTGCACTTTTCCAGCCTGCACCATCCCTGTGTGGGCGATCCCATGTACGGTTCGGATCCGGCGCTCGCGGAGCGTCTCGGCCTCAACCGTCAGTGGCTGCATGCGGTGTCATTGACTTTTGATCACCCTGCCACGGGGAAAAAGATGACGATTACGAGCGACTACCCAGAGGATCTTGCGCGAGCGCTCGATACTCTTCGGGAAAGTTAGCCGATACACCACGATGGGTACGCAATGTCTGATGTGAACCACTCCTCGATGCTGCGGTATGTCCTCATTGCTGTGGGCGTGGCGCTATTGACCATTGCCGTGGTCTTCACGGCCGGCCGGGTCTACACCGGCGAGCGCCCTCCGAGCTCGAATGGAGACATGCTGGGGCGGGAGACAGGCGAATCTATCGATCACTATGCCGAGCGCGCCGCGGCGACGGTATCGGGGCTCGACAGTACAGAGCCCGCCTTCGCGTTGGTGACATTCGACGCACCCGTGTCGGTGACCCGGGCGGCGCGCATCGCCGATGAGTTGGATGTGCCTCGGGTCTCGGCGGTGGTGCTCAACATGTCCTCGCCGGTGGTGGTGCCGGAGCCTTCGGCCGCCGCAGATAGGCGTGAGGTATTTGCCACGGCGCTGCGGCACGATCTGGCCGCCCAGTTTTTGCTTGACGACGCCGAGTCCACGCCAATCGAAGGACTGGTGATTTGGGCTCCCACCCGCACCATCAAGACACTCAGTTTGAATGAGGACGTCGCCTATCTGGAGGCGCTGCCTAATGACGCCGCGTGGGGGCGTTTCGGGATCATGCCGGTCCACCGCGCCGATTTCGAAACAGCGCAGCAGGCGCCGGTCACGATACAGCAGACTCCGGCACTCTAAAGCCGGCCGGGCGCTAGGAGTTCTGGCGTCGGTTCTGGGAGCGGCGGTGTACTCCGTGCGCCGCGATATCGACGATGAAGATCGTGACTGAGATCCAGATAATGATGAAACCGATCCAGCGCACCTGATCGAGGTGTTCGTGGGTGACAAAGAGCGCCCAGAGCATCTGAATGGTGGGGGTGATGTATTGCAGCATGCCCACCGTGGAGAGCGGGATGCGCTGTGCCGCCATGCCGAAAAGCAAAAGCGGCAGCGCCGTGACCGCGCCGGAAGACGCGAGCAGCCCCATGTGCCCGATCCCAGTGGAGAGGAATGTGCCCTCACCGCTGGCCTCAAGCCAGAGGAGATAGAGCAGGGCGAAGGGCAGCAGCACGATAGTTTCGGCCGCGAGCGAGGCGCTTGGGCGTAGCGGCACCCGTTTTTTGAGCAGACCGTAGATTGCGAAACTAAACGCCAGGGTGAGACCGATGAGTGGTGGGGTGGAGCTAAAGAGCAGCAGTAGCGCGACCGCGATGCTGGCAATTACCACCGAGACCGTCTGTAGCGGGCGCAGTTTTTCGCGTAAAAACACCAATCCGAGCACCACGGCCACGAGGGGATTGATGAAGTATCCCAGTGCGGCCTCGGCGACATGGTCGGTGGTCACCGCAATAACGTAGACGAGCCAGTTGATCGCGATCACCACCGCGGCGGCGGCCACAGTCATCCAGGTGCGGCTGCTGGCACGCCAGAGCTCTTTCCACGCCCCTGTGATATTGATAACGATTACCATCACTACGGCGGTCCACACGATGCGGTGCGCCAGGATTTCGAAGGGGCTCGCGGGGTCGAGCAGAGGAAAATAGGCGGGAAAAAGTCCCCACAGCAAATAAGCAAGAACGCCGTAGACCATGGTAGATACCTTAGGCCCTCGGCCTGGGGCGGGTTTCATTGCTGTGGGGGCAGCGTCGATAAGCGCGCAGTGGGGAAGAAGGGCCGCGCCACGAGGGGCTTCGAGGCGGCAGCGGAAAGCAGTTAGAATCGTGACACTATGGGCTCATCCTTCGTTCATCTGCATAATCACACAGAGTTTTCCATGCTGGACGGCATGGCCAAGATCGACCTGCTCGCTGAGGAAGTCAAGCGTCAGGGCATGCCGGCCGTGGGCATGACCGATCACGGCAACATGTACGGCTCTGATGCGTTTTATCGCAAGATGACCGATATGGGCATCAAGCCGATCATCGGCGTGGAAGCCTATTTGGCCCCGGAATCGCGCTTTAATAAACAGCGCATCCGGTGGGGCGAGCCGCACCAAAAATCGGATGACGTCTCTGCCTCGGGCGCGTATTTGCACCAAACGATGATCGCGGAAAACGCCACCGGGTTGAAGAATCTCTTCTACCTCTCCTCGATGGCCTCCTATGAGGGCCAATTGGGTAAGTGGCCGCGCATGGACGCCGATCTGATCGCCGAGCGCGCCGAGGGCATTATCGCCACCACCGGCTGCCCCTCCGGAGACGTGCAAACCCGTTTGCGTCTCGGGCAGTTCGATCAAGCCCTCGAGGCGGCCGCCATGTGGCAAGACATTTATGGCAAAGACAATTTCTTCCTCGAGCTCATGGACCACGGGCTCGATATCGAAAAGCGGGTCCGACGGGAACTGCTCGAAATCGGGCAGAAGCTACAGCTGCCGCCGCTGGTGACCAATGACTGCCACTATGTGCTCGAATCCCAGGCGAAGGCCCACGAGGCGATGCTGTGCGTGCAGACCGGCAAGACCCTGCACGATGAAGATCGCTTCAAATTCGGCGGCACCGGCTACTACATCAAAAGCGCCGATCAGATGCGCGATACCTGGGACACTCTGGTGCCCAAGGCCTGCGATAATACGCTGTGGATCGCGGAGCGCGTGGAAGATTACAGCGAAATCTGGGAGCCGCATCCGCACGATCGCATGCCGATCGCCGATGTGCCGGAGGGCGAAACTCCGACGTCGTGGCTGCAGCACGAGGTGCTTGAGGGCCTGCGTAACCGTTTCCCCGATGGAGAGGTGCCGCAGGACTATATCGACCGCGCCCAATACGAGGTCGAAGTGATCGACATGAAGGGCTATCCCTCCTACTTCCTCATCGTGGCGGAGCTGATCAAGCACGCCCGCTCTGTCGGTATCCGCGTGGGGCCGGGCCGTGGTTCGGCCGCAGGCTCCTTGGTGGCCTATGCGCTGACGATCACCAATATTGACCCGATCGAGCACGATCTGCTGTTCGAGCGCTTCCTCAACCCAGAGCGTCCCTCCGCACCCGATATCGATATCGACTTCGACGATCGCCGCCGCGGCGAAATGGTGCGCTATGCCGCCGATCGCTGGGGTGAGGACAAAGTGGCGCAGGTGATTACCTTCGGCACGGTGAAAACCAAGCAGGCGCTGAAGGACTCGGCGCGCGTGCAGTTTGGCCAGCCCGGTTATCAGATCGCGGACCGCATCACGAAGGCCCTGCCGCCGGCCATCATGGCAAAGGACATCCCCTTGGCCGGTATCACCGACCCTGAGCACGAGCGCTACGAGGAAGCCGGGGAGGTGCGCTCACTCATTGAGTCCGATCCGGATGTGAAGCAGATCTATGAGACCGCCCGCGGCCTCGAGGGCGTGGTGCGACAAGCGGGCGTACACGCCTGTGCGGTGATCATGGCCTCGGTGCCGTTGATGGACCACATTCCGATGTGGAAGCGTTCCGACGGCGCCATCATCACTGGCTGGGATTATCCTGCCTGCGAAGCTATCGGTTTGCTGAAAATGGACTTTCTGGGGCTGCGCAACCTCACCGTCATCGGTGACGCCCTAGAAAACATCAAGGAAAACCGCGGCGAAGAGCTGGATTTGGAAAAGCTCAGCACCGAGGACGAGCCGACCTATGAGCTGCTCTCCCGCGGCGATACTCTCGGCGTGTTCCAGCTGGACTCCTCCGGTATGCGCGAGCTACTCAAGCGCATGAAACCAACAAACTTCGACGATATCGTGGCGGCGCTCGCGCTCTATCGCCCAGGACCAATGGGTGTGGGCGCGCACTTGGCCTACGCGGATCGTAAGAATGGGCGCAAACCCATCGAGCCGATCCACCCCGAGCTGGACGAGCCGCTGAAGGAAATTCTCGCAGACACCTATGGTCTGATCGTCTACCAAGAGCAGATCATGCGTATCTCGCAGAAGGTGGCCAATTACTCGGCAGGCCAAGCGGATAGTTTCCGTAAAGCCATGGGTAAGAAGAAGCCCGAGGTGCTGGCGAAGGAGTTCATCACCTTCGAGAAGGGAATGAAGGAAAACGGCTATTCCTCGGAGGCCATCAAGGCGCTGTGGGATACCATCGAGCCCTTCGCCTCCTATGCGTTCAATAAGTCGCACGCCGCGGGCTATGGCCTCGTTTCGTTTTGGACGGGCTATCTCAAGGCGAACTACACCTCTGAGTACATGGCGGCGCTGCTCACCTCGGTCTCGGATAACAAGGACAAGTCGGCCGTGTACCTGGCCGATTGCCGCCACCTTGGTATTCACGTGTTCCCGCCGGATGTGAACGATTCCAAGCTGACCTTCCAATCGGTGGACAAGGACATTCGCTTCGGCCTGGGTGCGGTGCGCAATGTGGGCGAGGAAGTGGTGGATTCCATCATTGCCGCGCGTGAAGAAAAGGGAAGTTTCACCTCCTTTTCCGATTATTTGGACAAAATCGACACCGTGGCGTGCACCAAGCGCGTGACCGAGTCGCTGATCAAGGCGGGCGCTTTCGACTCCTTGGGCCATCCCCGTAAAGGCCTGATGCTGATTCACGAAGAAGCAGTCGATGGTGTCTCCTCCACCAAGAAGGCGGTGGCCAAGGGCCAGTTCGATCTCTTCGCCAGCCTGGGCGATGGCGCCGAGGACACCACGATCTTCGAGATCGATGTGCCGGACCAGAATTGGGATAAAAAGCAGCAGCTCGCCCTCGAAAGGGAAATGCTCGGCCTGTATGTCTCCGGCCACCCGCTGGACGGTTTCGAGGACGCGCTGGCGCTGCAAACCGATACGGCATTTACCGACATCTTGGAGCGCAATGTGCGCCATGGACAAGAGGTGACCATCGGCGGCATTATCTCCAAGGTGGACCGTCGCTTCTCGAAGCGCGATGGCTCGCCCTGGGTGATTATCACGATCGAGGATCACATTGGCGCCCAGCTCGAGGTGCTGGTGTTTAACAAGGTCTACGCCTTGGTGAGCGGCATGATCGCCGAGGACAGCATCGTGTTGGTGAAGGCGCACATTTCCGAAAAGGATGAGCGCCAATCGATCTTCTGCGATGACATGAAACAGCCCGATCTTGCGGGAAGTGGCAATGGTATTCCGTTGCGGCTGCGCATGCGCGCCGATCAGTGCACGATTGCAAATATTTCCCGTTTGAAGGGTGTGCTGCAGGCTAATAAGGGCGAATCCGATGTGTATCTCACGCTCGAGTGCGGCGAGGAAACCACGATGATGGTGCTCGGCGATCACTTGCGCGTGAACCGTACTCCCAGCTTGATGGGTGATCTCAAGGCAGAGATGGGGCCCGGTATTTTGGCCTAGCGCCCCTCTGCCGCTTATCGACGCCATCCTCCGGCTGTCATCGCGCTCGCGTCTGCGATGGTCCTAGAGGGTGGCGTTTTCTTCTCTCTAGGGGAGGGGAACAGTTGGGCGATAGCGCGAGGCGCTAGAATCTTGCTGCATGACGGATCACCACAGCGCGACTGACGCGCCCACGCCACCTGACAGCGCGACGCACGATCTTGCATCCCTGGAGATTCACGCGTCCGATATTCAAATGGCGCAGGCACGAATTTCCACCGTGTTGGGTCCTTCCCCGCTGCAGTACAGCCCCCGTATGTCTGAGCTCACCGGCGCGGAGGTGTACTTGAAGCGCGAAGATCTACAGGACGTGCGTTCCTATAAGATCCGCGGCGCCTATAACAACATCTCGCAGCTCGATGAGAAGCATCGTGCCGCCGGCATCGTGGCCGCCTCCGCCGGCAATCATGCGCAAGGCGTGGCCTATGCGTGCCGAACCCTCGGCATCACCGGCCGTATCTATGTGCCGGAGCAAACCCCGAAGCAGAAGCTCAAGCGCATCCGCGTGCACGGCGGCGATTTCGTCGAGGTCATCCAGATTGGCGATACCTACGACGCCGCCTCGGCGGCGGCGAAGGCCGATGCCAAGGAGACTGGCGCTACGATCGTGGAGCCCTTCGATGCCCGCGACACCATCATCGGCCAGGGCACCGTGGCTGCCGAGATTCTCGCCCAGCTCACTGCGATGGGGAAATCGGCAGACACCGTCGTGGTTCCTGTGGGTGGCGGCGGACTGCTGGCTGGGGTAGTCAGCTATCTGGCCGATATGGCGCCCACCACCGCCATCGTCGGCGTGGAACCGGAGACGGGCGCCTCGATGCAAGCCGCCCTCGAAAATAAGGGGCCCATCACGCTGCCCACTGTCGATCCGTTTATCGACGGTGCGGCCGTGAAACGTGTGGGCGATCTCAACTATCGCATCATCGATCGCAACCGCTCGCGCGTGCACATGATCTCCGCCAATGAGGGCGCGGTGTGCACCCAGATGCTGGAGCTTTACCAAAACGAGGGAATCATCGCCGAGCCCGCAGGTGCACTGTCTGTGACGGGGCTTTTCGACGTCGCCCTCAAGCCAGGCGAGATCGTGGTGTGCATCATCTCTGGCGGCAACAACGATGTGTTGCGCTATAGCGAGATCGTGGAGCGCTCTTTGGTGCACCGCGGCCTCAAGCACTACTTTTTGGTTGATTTTCCCCAAGAGCCCGGCCAGTTGCGGAGCTTTGTCACCGATATTCTCGGCCCGGATGATGACATCACCCGATTCGAGTACCTCAAGCGCAATAACCGAGAAACCGGCACCGCGCTGGTGGGGTTGCAGCTCTCTCGCGCCCGCGATCTCGATCCTCTTCTAGAGCGCATGGACGCCTCTCGGATGAAGTGCACCATGCTCACCCCAGATTCGCCGGAATACCAGTTCCTGGTGTAGTTCTGAGGACGCTGCCGGCCTAGCCCATAACAACGCCACCTGCTCCCGGATCGTGCCCTCGGCACGGGGAGAGGTGGCGTTTATGCGTAGTGCTACCGGCTGCGTCCTAGCTCTTATCCGCCTTGAGGAGCGCGAACTCCCAGGGGCCGAGCGTGGTGTGGGTCTCGCCCACCTCGGGGGAGGTGAAGGAGTAGACGAGGGTGCCGCCGAAGGGGACGCGGGCTTCACGTTCGGAGTAGTTGCCCACAAATACGTACTCGCCGCGGTCCATGGCCACCCACTGCTCATCGCAGCTGACGTCCATGTGCTCGAGCCACGGATCGGCTAGGCCGCAGCTGCGGCGGAGCTGCAGCAGTGTGCGATAAGCCTCCATGATGCGGTGTTGGGTGGCATCGAAGTCCCAGTTCAGCTTGGAGCGCAGGAAGGTGTCCTCCTCAGCTGGGTTGGGCACGTCTTCTGGGTCCCAGCCGGCGCTGGCGAATTCACGCAAACGGCCCTCCGCGGTCAGGCGCAGCAGCTTCTCATCGCCGTGCGAGACGAAGAACTGGAAGGGCGTGGTGGCGCCGAATTCCTCGCCCTGAAAGAGCATCGGGGTATAGGGGGAGAGGTAGATCGTGGCGGCCTTGAGCACCTGCTGGGTAGGGGTGAGGTTCTGGCTGGGGCGATCGCCCTGGCAGCGGTTGCCCACTTGGTCGTGGGTGGTGGTGTAGGTGACAAAGCGGCTGGCGGGAATCACATCGGTGTGGAGGCGGCGGCCGTGGCGCTTCCGGCGGAACGTGGAGTGCCAGCGGGTGTGCACGAAGACTTCCTCCAGCGCATTCGCCAGGGTGGCCGTATCGCCAAAGTCTGTGTAGTAGGTGTGCTGCTCGCCGCTGACGAGGGAGTGGAGGGCGTGGTGGATATCGTCGATCCACTGTGCATCGAGGCCATAGCCTCCCGCCTCTTTCGCGGTGACAAGTCGGGGGTCATTTTGATCGGATTCGGCGATCATGAACCGCGAGATTCCGGTCTCTGCCTCGACGCGGCGGGCCACTTCGGAGATCTCCTCCAAAATCGGTACCGCGCCCGGATCGTCGAGGGCCTGCACCGCGTCTAGGCGCACCCCGTCGATGTGATAGTCGCGCAGCCATTGTTCGATGGCGTCGAGGACGTAACGCCGTACTTCATCGGAATCTTCCCCGTTGAGGTTGACCACCTCGCCCCAGCCGGTGGAGCCTCCCGAGGTGTAGGGCCCAAAGGCGCCCACATAGTTGCCTTCCGGGCCAAAGTGGTTGTACACGCAGTCCAGCACCACGGCGATGCCGCGGCGGTGGGCGGCGTCGACAAGCGCCTTCAGCCCATCGGGTCCGCCATAGCCGGCGTGGACCGCGTGCAGCGATACGCCATCATAGCCCCAGTTGCGATTGCCGCCGAAGGGTTGTACGGGCATCAGCTCAATCGCCGTGACACCGAGATCAACAAGGTGATCGAGCTTGTCGATCACTCCATTGAAGGTGCCCTCGGGACTAAAGGTGCCCACATGCAGCTCGTAGAGCACCTGGCCGGGAAGGCTGCGGCCGGTCCACGCCTGGTCCTCCCAGGGATAATCGTGATCCACGACGGCGCTGAGGCCATGCACCCCATCCGGTTGCGCGTGAGAGCGGGGATCGGGCAGGGGCCCGAGCTTATCGACGCCACCCTCGGCCTCCTCATTGTCTGTGGTGAGGATGAACCCATAACGATCGCCCGGGCTGGGGCTGATATCCGAGGTGGTGTAGACGTCTCTGCGATGGGGATCGCGGTGCAGCTCGATAATGCGCTCCTGGGAGGAATCTCCACCGGGGTGGACAAGCAACGACACGGCACGTGCATACGGGGCCCATACGCTAAAAGTTTTCATGCTTGTCCACTGTAGCAACCACGCCGGCCAGCACCGCCGCACCGAGCGAGCACATCGGGGCGGGACAATGCGGTCGAGCGCGCGGACTAATGCAAGAATGTCACCTATGTACCAGCTGCCAGCAGAGAGCATCGAGGCGCCCGCAGAGGCAGAATTTGAAGAAAAGCGCTCCCGTTTCATCGGATTGATCGCCCGCGCCGACAGCGAAGAGGACGCCCGCGCCTTTATCGCGCGCTGCGTCTCCGACTACCCGGATGCCCGACATCATTGCCACGCCTTTATCCTCCACGTGGACGGTGCTCAGCCGGTGGAGCGGTCCAGCGATGATGGCGAGCCGTCCGGCACCGCCGGAATGCCCATGCTCGATGTGCTGCGCGGCTCCGGACTGCAGAACGTTGTGGCCGTGGTGGTGCGCTACTTCGGTGGAATAAAACTGGGCACCGGCGGGCTGGTGCGCGCCTATGGGCAGGCGGTGCACTGCGCCATGGAGAACGTCCACGTGGTCGAAAGGGCGGAACGGCTGCTGCTGCGACTGGAGCTCGATCACGCCACCGCCGGAAAAATAGAGGCAGAGCTGCGCTATCCGCATGGCTTCGAGCTGACGGTGCTCGATCCGGAATACACCGCCCAAGGGGTGGCGATGAGCCTTGTGCTCGACCCGGCGGACGAGGAGCGCGCCCAGACACTGATCGCCCAGCTCACCGGCGGCACGGTGGAGGCCCAGCGGGACGGCACCATGTGGGTGGACACGCCGCAGCGAAAGTAGCTGCACACGCCCGTGCCCGCGCTGCTTATACGGCGAGGGCAGTGGGTACTATTGGGTGCATGAGTATGCAGCGCTACCCCAATAACCCCGTCGAACGGCGCAAACGAGCGGTTCGGCAATACTCCCGCAACGCGGCTATCTGGGGCATCGGTGGTACCGGTGCGGCCATTGTCTCTGGGCTTATTATCAGCTCAACGCTGGCGATGCTGGTGTTTATCTGTGCGGTCGCGGGGGCGTCTTATAACGTCTGGCGCGTGAACAAAATTATCAACCACCGGGACCTGAATTAGCTGTGACCTCTCCCAGTAGCGAGCCCGTGCGTATCGACGCATGGATCTGGGCTGTCCGTATCGTTAAAACTCGCACCCGTGCCGGGGCGACGTGCAAAGCAGGGCATGTCAAGATCAATGGCACCACGGCCAAACCCTCCCAACTCGTCGCGCCGGGAGACCGCGTCAGCGTGTGGGTGGAGCACCGCAACCTTGAGCTTGAGGTCACGCAAACTCTCAAGAAACGCGTCAGCGCCACCATCGCCCGCACCTGCTATGTGGATCATTCCCCGCCGCCTCCGCCGCGAGAAATCTTGGTCTCGCAACCGCGGCGCGACCGTGGTGCCGGCCGTCCCACGAAGAAAGAACGCCGCCAACTCGATCGCCTGCGTGGCCGCAGCGACCAGCTATAGCTCTGCAATACACACGAGCGCCGCACCGGAAGAAAAACAGTGACGTTCTTGTTCCAGTGCGGCGCGTGCGATAGCTGGTGGAAAGCTAGAACTCCATGCTTCCTACAACAGCGTCCAGATCGTCCATGCCCCATTCAGCGGGCGGAATATCGATCCCGTACTCGCGGAAGAAATCGGCTGCCCGCAGCGCCCACACGTGCACCATGTCAGCGGCAACAGGGAACTGCTCTGCAAAACTATCCATCTCGATCGTCTCCTTGCACTAGTCGGATGGGGTATCTACCAGCCGCCAGTCTAGCCCACCGACCCTACGGTGGAGAAGCCTCTAGGTGTCCTCACGGCGCAGCCGCTTCAAGCGGCGGGCGAGGCGATGTGGCCGCTGAGCAGCGCGGTTACCGGTGGAATCAGTGCGGGCAATGTGCTCTTCGCCGAAGCGGTCGAGCAGCAGATCGTCCACGATACGCACCTGGCTGGGTTGGAAACGGTAGTCCAAGCGTCGCCGCAGCCGCGCAATCGCGGGCGCGTTTACCAGCTCCTTCAACTCGGCCACGGTGGTGACACCATTGCGCTTGAGGAGCTCTTCCAGCCATGGATAGTGCTCGGATTTAGAACGCGGGAACTGCGAGCCCAACAAAATGGCCAGCACGCCGGGCAAGGTGATCGCAGTCAAGGCAACATCATCGCCCGGCTCCGGGGAAGGATTCTGGATGCTCGCTATCTGATCAAATTGCTGATCGGCCAACTCAATCAGCCCGGCGGCGAGAGTAAAAGCGCGATCCACCCGCGGATCCACAGTGGCCCCGGAGGCTTTATAGCGGATATCGTGCTCGAACTCGGCCCACGCATGCTGCAGCACGGTACGCAATTGCACCTCGAAGGTCAGCCCGGCGAAATCTTCCAGATCGTCATGATCGGAAGGAACCCGCACCACCAGGTGGTGACTGCCATAGCCGAAACTACCGCTCACCCGCGTCTGCGCAGTCTTATCGATTGAGCGCAGCACATGAAAATGCCCGCCCAGCATGTCGATCACGATGGGAATCTCGGTGGAGTAAAACGTGGTGACCCGCACCCCGAGAATGTCATGAATATCGTCCCAGGGATGCGGATACACCCACTCGCCCTCGGCATCCCGCTTATAGGCTTTCGCCTCTAAGGAGGGCCATTGTTTCACCCGCGCCACCACCCGGTCATAGGTGATACCGCCATCGGTGAGCAGATCCTCGATCACATCTTGAAAGCGTTCCGCCGCATCGGGATGCGCAGCGCACCACTGCGTATAGGTGTCGCTGAGGGCGGATATGTGCTCGGGGGTGTGTGCGATGTCCCCCTCGGAAACAGGTTCAGTGCTCACTCCGTTTTAGATACCTTCCAGCAACGCGATCGGCAGGGTAGCGAAAAGATCCCCGACGGCGATGGTGCCCTGCCACTGGCGCCCCGTGAAGCGGTCCTGCCAGGTGCCGTCGGGCAGGGTGATGGTGGTATCGCGCCAGCCGCCGTCATCGTCCAAGAGCAGCGGGGTGCGGGTAGCCACCGCAATCACATCCACATTGCGTTCCCCATCGCCGCGGGCCATGCCCACGAGGTGATTCTCCGCCACACCTTGGGCGAATACCGACTGGTAGTCGGCGTTGATGAAGTAGTCAGGGTGCTCTCGGCGCAGAGTCAAGGACTCGTGCACCACGGCGAGCTTCACCAGGTCGGGGGTGGCATCGATAAGCGCGGTGCCCTCCTCGGTGCGCAGGCCCTGCTCGATCAGCATCTGCAGGCACTGCTCGCGCTTGGTGTAGTCGACGAAGCGGCGATTATCCGGGTCCACGAGGGAATCATCAAAGAACTCGTTGCCCTGGTAGATGTCTGGGATACCGGGGCCGATGAGCTGCAGAAGTTTACGGCCCACCGAGAGCACCCGTGCCGAAGGCGCCAGCCGCTGCACATAGGCGGTGATCAGCGGGGTGGCGGGGCCTTGGATGAGCGCATCGATCCAGTTGTGAATGGAATCTTCGAACTGGGCATCCGGATCTGTCCAGGTGGTGTGCACACTGGCCTCGCGCATCGCCTTTTCCGCATAAGCGTGGAAACGCTCCACGAGAGAATCGGGCACCTCGCCGTCTTCCGGCCAGATACCCAGCAGGTTCTGCAGCAAAAAGAGCCCAGTCTGGGAATCCGGGGCAGGGGTGAGCGCCAAGACCTCGCGCACCAGTTCCGCGAACTCGGTGGGGGTCTCAGAAATAGATAGGATGCGGGCGCGCACGTCCTCGCCGCGCTTGGTGTCGTGGGTGGTCAGGGTGGTCATGGCCTTCGGCCACAGCACGCTGCGCTCCTGCTGCAAAAGATGGAACTCTGCGGCGGAGACACCGAAACGCCCTGGGGCGCCGCCCACCTCTTGTAGTGCCACCAAACGGCAGGCGCGGTAGAAGGTGGTGTCCTCCACGCCCTTAGCCATCACCGCGCCGCACACCTGGGCGAAGCGGATCTTGGCCTCGCCATCTGCCAATAGGCCAGCAGAGATGAGGTCGAGGGCGTTGCGGCGGGAGGGGAAGCGCCGGCCCATATCCGCCACGATCGTGGCGGTCACGCGCGACAAAGAGAGATAGTCCGCGCGGTAGACCGGCATGGCGGCCACCAAGTCCACAATGGTGTCGAAAAGTTCCTCGTCGGAGACCCGCCCGCCCACAGTGGAGAAGTTATCGCGGCGCAGCGCCCGCGCCAGGCGGCGCACCTCGGCGGAGAGCTCATCGGCAGCCACATCCCGCTTCAGGGCGTGCTCAGTCGCATCAATCGCCGCCTGATTCCACGTAGAGCCGGACTGCTCGAGAGCCAGCATCGAGAGTGCATCCTCGGCGCGGCGATTGAGAAAGACTCCGTCGAGCTCGCGCAGGGCGTCATAGCCGGTGGTGCCATCGGCAGCGAGACGGGCATCGAGCGGCTCGTGCACATCGAGGATCTTTTCCACCACGAGCCAGCGATCCTCACCAATCACATCGCGCAGCCGCTTGAGATAACCAAAAGGATCGGAGAGACCATCGGGGTGGTCCACTCGGATACCGTCGATAAGCCCCTCAGCGCAGAGCTGACGGATCACGCGGTGGGTGTGCTCAAACACCAGCGGATCCTCCTGGCGGATGCCGGCGAGGCCATTAACGGAGAAGAAGCGGCGATAGCTGATCACCCCGTCGCGCCAGTACATCAGCTTATAGTGTTGCTGGCGATAGGTATCGAGCGGATCCTCGCTGAGTGTGCCCTCGTCGATGGGGAAAATATTGTCATAGTAGGCAAGGACGGTCTCGCCCTCGACCTCGCGAAACTCGAGCTTGTCCTCATCGCCCTCCGCGCCGAGCACCGGCAGCCCCAGCTTGCCCCCAGCACCATTATCCTTGTGCCAGTCGATATCGAAATAGGACTCAAACTCCGAGGCTTGGCCGCGCTTGAGTACATCCCACCACCACGCATTAGCGCGGGGATTATCGATGCCCACGTGATTGGGCACGATATCGATGACTAAGCCCATGCCGTGCTCATGCACCACATTCGCCAAAGCGCGGAAGCCCTCGATACCACCCAGCTCCGGATTAACGGTGGTGGGGTCGATCACATCGTAGCCGTGATTGGACTCCGGTGCCGCCGCCAGAATCGGCGAGCAGTACACGTGGCTGACACCCAGCTCATGCAGATAGGGGACCACCTCGGCTGCTTCGGCAAAACCAAACGCACGGCCCTGGGCATCGGCCTTCGGGCCGCGCAGCTGGAGACGATACGTGGAGGTAATGGGTGTTCGGGGCATGAAAAATCAGTCCTCAGTTTGTAGAAATCGCACAATGTGTGACGGTACAGGCGGCGCGCCTATGCCGCCGCTCGACAGAGACTTAAAGACTCGTCCCCGCTATCGCGGAGCAGGCGCACACGCACATGTGCCTTATGAGTGTAGACCTGCTCGCACCCGCGGCGGCAGAACTAGCCCTGCGCGGGCGATTCTCTTGCTCGTGCGGGGCCTCGTGCGGGTTCTGGTGCAGGGGCTGGTTCGGGCGGGCATGCCCCAGCCCACCCGTGCCTCTACGGGGCTAGCTTGCTTCGCTTCCCATGAGCGGAATAGTGCGCCGCCGCCGCGCTGCGGCCGGGGAGGAAGCAAGCGTGCTTGGTATATTCTGCGGACTGAGCTCATGCGGAAAGCCATCTTGGTAGAGCAAGGCGTGCGGGCTGAGCGGCTGCGGGGGCTTTCCGGGGCGCTGCGGCAGGTGGATGCGCGCGAGTTCGGTGATCCAATCATTGCTGAAGCCTGCGGCCGCTCGCACCGGAACAGCGAAGAGATGATCATCGGAGAGCGCTACGAACACCACATCGCTGCCGAGCAGGTTGCTGCAATGATTATTGAGAATGGTGAAGGTGGTGGGGTGTGCCAGCCATGCAGTAGGCGAGTGGCCAGGGGTGCGGATTTGGGTAATTTCCCCGCACCGGCGAGTGAGGAAACGCAGACCACGCGGGCTGCGGGCGGCGTTGACGAGGTTAGTGGCCGCCATGCCCCACGCGCGTGAGACGCTGATTTGCAGGGAGTCGATATCGCGCTGGGTCAGCGGGGTGCCGTCATGGCAGAGGGTTGCGGCCAAGGTGGTGCACAGATTCACCAGCGGTGCTGATGTCGCGAAGTGGGCGCTGTCGAGACGGTCTCGGCGCACTAATGCCGTCGGCCGGAGAAGGGGCGTGATCAGATGCGTATGAAGAGTCATAGTGATGTGGACTCTCCTGAGGGCGGCTGAGGTTCCGCTAGCCCCGCACCTCACCCCTTATCGGGGGCTAGAATGGCGGCTCTTCGTCCAGGCCCAGCACCTGCAGCAACCGTGGCTGATCCCAGAATTCGATGCTCTGGCCTTGGTCGCGGTATTTCTCCGCCTTCTTCTGTTTAGAGGTGATTCCATTCCATGGCCCGCACACTAGAATAGTGGTCTTTTTGGTCACGTTCTTGCCTACGGTGGCGCCGCAGTCGGCGATGCGCTCCCAGAGCTGTCCTTTGTCGAAGGGGGAGAACTCGCCAGTGAGGGTGACATTCTGGCCGAACAGCGGGTTGTCCTTGGTGGCATTGGGGTTGGCCTCCGGCACCGAGTCGGGGGCCTGCACCTTGGCCCATGCCGGGGCGTTGGCAGAGCCCTTGGCCTTCGCCCCCGCAGTCGTGTCGGATGCCTCCTGTCCCGCGGTAGTGCTCGCGGCGGCACGAGCGCTCGTGCCGGAGACACCGGCCAGACGATCATGCACTACGGGCTGCACTGTTCCGGAGGCGGTGCAGCGTCCCAGCCGCAGCGAGGAGGCCGCCCACACTGCGCGGAGATCCCTGGGCTCGGTGGCGTCTGCGGTGGCAGCGCCAAGCAGGGTGAGTGTCTCCGCAATGGACACGCCCAAACGGACCTGCTGGGCGGGGGCATCCGCCGTGGCAGCTTGGGCGCGGGTGAGCGCAAGCAAGCAGCCACACTCGCACTCCGGCGCATCCACGCCTTCCCGGCGGGCCGCCTGGGCAATACCCAGTAGAAGCGGCTGCGCGTTATAGGCCACTAGGATGTCCTGGCCCAAGAACTCGCTGCAGCGAGTGGCAATGTCTGCGCCTTCGAGGGTGCGCTCTTCTTCTATCCGCCCATCGCGAACCCGTGCGAGGCTCAGCGTCTCGAGCTGGCCTGGATCACCATGCGCGAACTCGCCGCTGGCGAGCACACAGTCCAAACCGAGAATGGACATGCCCTCTCCCGTGGCGATGCCGGTGATCACCCGTACGAGATCTCGGGCG
Source organism: Corynebacterium sp. 11A (assembly GCF_008930935.1). Classification (NCBI taxonomy): domain Bacteria; kingdom Bacillati; phylum Actinomycetota; class Actinomycetes; order Mycobacteriales; family Corynebacteriaceae; genus Corynebacterium; species Corynebacterium sp. 11A. The sequence continues at coordinate 70,050 of NZ_PQMR01000006.1, read as the reverse complement.
GTCTCGGCGTGGTTGGGCGCGATAGTAATCGTCAGGCAGGAGTCATCGGAACGTACGATGAGCGTGCCGCAGCTGAGTGCGGTCGGCTCCTCTAGCTGCCACGTACAGGAGGAATCCAGGCGCATGGACTGTGCCGGCACCCGGAGGGCGCGGGCAAGCTCGCTGGGCTGAAAGGTGAGCGTGGTGCCCACAAATTCCACATTTCCGCCATGAACCGCAACCACGTGTCCAGCTCCTTATATCCATTCGCGCTAACAAGGACGTACACGCCCTGTGCGTTCGCACACCCGCGCACGTAGCCGAAGCCCGCGCAGAGGAGCGTGTACATGTCTGTCACGATCATACGCGGGCGTGGGTGAAGCCTTGAGGCGGCCTCGTGCTGAGCTAGTCGGCCTTGTTCTTCTCGACGCGCTCGGCGGTCTCGCGGGTTACTTGCTCGACCTTCTCGTGGGCGCGCTTTTCGGCATCCACCAACTCTTCGGTCCAGTCGGTGTGCGAGCGGGCCTCGGTGTCGCTGCAGGAGTAGGACTGTGCCTGCTGCTCACCTTCGCTGTCGGAATCCTCGTGGGCGTGCTGCTCGGCTTGGGCCATGAGGAGCTCCACCTCGGCCTTCAGAGCGTCCACCTCGGCTTCGTCCAAGCCCTCTGCCTCCTCGAGTTTCGCCTTGGCGCGCTCAAGCTTGGCCTTAGCCTTCTCGGGATCGGTTTCGGCGAGCTTGGCCAGTTGCGCCTGAGACTGCTTGATGCGGTGATCGCGGTCGCGCAAGGCACGCTCGAGGCGCTCACCGGAGTAGTTGGTGCGCTCGGAGCCCACGTTCACGGCGTGCAGACGGCGAGCGTACTCGTCATCGTTGGCCTGGTTCTCCTCGGCCTCTGGCGGCTCGATCTGCTTGAGGATGGAGGTGGAGCGGGCGGGAACCACGAAGGTCTGCCCGGCCTCGACCACTTCTTCCTCCAGCGGGTAGCCGGTGGCCTCGGTGGTGTCCACGATCAACCGCCAGCTCTTACCGAACTGCTCATCGGGAACGGTGAACTGGATGTCTTCGTGATAGGCGTTGAAGCACAAAATGAAGGAATCATCATGGATCTTCTCGCCGCGCTCATCGGGCTCGGCAATGGCATCGCCATTGAGATACACCATGAGCGACTTGCCGAAGGCGAAGTTCCAGTCCTCTTGGCTCATCACCTTGCCATCCGGCACCAACCAGGCGATATCGCGCTTTGCCAGCTGCGCATCACCGAGCGGGCCGCCGGCGAGGAAGCGACGACGACGGAACACCGGGTGAATGGCGCGAATGTTCAGCAGGCGCTTGGTAAAGGCCACCAGATCGGCATTGGTTTCGGCCTGCTCCCAGTCCATCCACGCGATCTCGTTGTCCTGGCAGTACACATTGTTATTACCGCCCTGGGTGCGGCCCATCTCATCACCGTGCGCCAGCATCGGCGTGCCCTGGGAGAGCAGCAGGGTCGTGAGGAAGTTGCGGCGCTGTTGGGCACGCAGCTGCAACACCTGCGGATCCTCGGAGGGGCCCTCTTCGCCACAGTTCCACGAGCGGTTATGGGATTCGCCGTCGTTATTGCCCTCGCCATTGGCGTCGTTGTGCTTGTTGTTATAGCTCACCAAGTCATTGAGGGTGAAGCCATCGTGGGCGGTGACAAAGTTAATGGAGGCCGTGGGGCGGCGACCATTATTGGCATAAAGATCGGAGGAGCCGGTCAGACGGGAGGCAAACTCGCCGAGGGTGGCGGGCTCGCCACGCCAGAAATCGCGGACGGTATCGCGGTATTTTCCGTTCCACTCGGTCCACAGCGGCGGGAAGTTACCCACCTGGTAGCCGCCCTCGCCCACATCCCAGGGCTCGGCGATGAGCTTCACCTGGGAGACGATCGGGTCCTGCTGGACCAGATCGAAGAAGGAGGAGAGGCGGTCCACGTCGTGCAGCTCGCGGGCCAAGGTGGAGGCCAGATCGAAGCGGAAGCCATCGACGTGCATCTCGGTGACCCAGTAGCGCAGCGAATCCATGATCAGCTGCAGCGAGTGCGGGTGGCGCACATTCAGGGAGTTACCGGTGCCGGTGTAGTCCATGTAGTGGCGGCGATCGCCATCCACCAGCCGGTAGTAGGCGGCGTTGTCGATACCACGGAAGGAGATGGTCGGGCCCATGTGGTTGCCCTCGGCGGTGTGGTTGTACACCACGTCGAGGATCACCTCGAGGCCAGCTTCGTGGAAGCTGCGCACCATTCCCTTGAACTCGGCCACGGCTCCGCCCGGTTCGGAGGCGGCGGCATAGTCTTCGTGCGGGGCGAGGAAGCCGAAGGTGTTATAGCCCCAATAGTTGCGCAGGCCCAGCTCGCGCAGGCGATCGTCCTGGAAGAACTGGTGGACCGGCAGCAGCTCGATGGCGGTGACGCCCAAGTGCTTGAGGTAGTCAATGATGGCCGGGTGGGCCAAGCCGGCGTAGGTGCCGCGCAGGTTTTCCGGCACGTCGGGGTGCGTCATCGTCATGCCCTTGACGTGGGCTTCGTAGATGACGGTCTCGTGATAAGGAACCTCCGGTGCGCGATCTGCGCCCCAGTCGAAGAAGGGGTTAATCACGACCGACAGCATGGTGTGGCCCAGGCTGTCCTCGGTGTTGCGGGCGTTCGGATCCTCGGGCTTGAAGATGTCGTAGGAGAACAGCGAGGGATCGCCATCGTATTCCCCGGCGAAGGCCTTGGAGTAGGGATCAACCAGCAGTTTGTTCGGGTCGCAACGGTGTCCGTTGTCGGGGTCATAGGGGCCGTGCACGCGATACCCGTAGCGCTGCCCGGGCTGAACGCCAGGAAGGTAGCAGTGCCAAATGTGGGCATCCACTTCCTCCACATTGACGCGGGTTTCGTTCATATCCGCATCAATGAGGCAGAGTTCCACTTTCTCCGCAATGTCGGAAAAGAGGGCGAAGTTGGTTCCGGCGCCGTCGTAGGTGGAACCCAAAGGGTAGGCATCGCCGGGCCAAACTTCGAAGGGTAGATCAGAAGTGCTCATAGGGAACGATCATAGACGGTATCGCGAGATAATACCCTTAACCAGCAGCTGGGCGCCCATATCGAAGCGGCTGTGATAGTCCACCTCGTGCAGGTGAGAAGGGGATTCTTCGCGCGGGTGAGCAAGCTCAGTGAGTTGGCGTGTGGACTGCTCCGCCAACACGGCGCCAATCACGTAGTGCAGAAATACTGCTGCCATGTCCTGGCGCTGTGTGTCGGGGATCTCCGGCGGCAGATGCGTGCTGAAAATCTCGCCGGCGTGTGCCGCCAGCTCGGGTTGGGGAAGTGCCGCGCTCACGATCTCAGCGCCATCTCGGTGGGCGTTCAGGCATTCCCGCAGCCGATTGGCCGCGTGCAACAGGTGCTCGCTCCAGTGTTCATCGGCGTCCTCCTGGGGTGTATCTGACCATGCCGGGACGAGGATCTGCTGGGCGATCTCCGCGATCAACGCTTGCTTGGAGGGGATATGCCAGTACAGAGCTCCGGGGGCTACCCCGAGGTGTGTGGCCACGCGCCGCATGGTCATATCGGCCAATCCAAAGGTGTCCAGGATGGTCATGGCCGAGTCAATAATCGCCTGTTTCGATAGTTGCACAGTTTTTACTGTAGTGAACTCTGCCGAGCGGGTGGCGTCGACAAGCGTGAGGATGGTTTTCAGCGGAGTCTGGGAGTGGTCTGCGCAGATTCTCATATGGTTGTCAGGTGTGTTTGCTACGGTTGATCCAGCACTGACCCGCGGGATGAGATGCCTATGCGGGTAGTAGACCTTTAACTGAGGAGAAGTTGTCTATCGTGTCCATCGCGTCTCTGTCCAAGAAGAGCGTCGTCGCAGCACTATTGGTGCTGCCTCTGACATTGAGTGCCTGCAGCCGCGACGAGGAGGACTCGGCACCGAGCTCGTCCTCGAGCAGCAGTAGCCAATCCACCACCACAACGACCTCTACCTCCACGGCCACGCCGGAGCGCTCCGAGGAGGAGAAGGCCGAAGAGAACGAGGACAATCAGGCAGAAGAGCGCCGCCCGGAGGATGAGCGCGAGCGGGTGCAGCAGGCCCAGCAGGAGCAGCTGGAGGCGGCCCGGCAGGCGGCCCAACAGGCTGCCGTGGCGGCCCCCGACCAGCAGCCGATCGAGGGCGGACAGCCGGCAAATGAGAAAGACAAGCAGGAAATTGAGCAGCTCGTGCGCGGCTGGGGCGAGCAGACCACGCTGCGTTCCTTTATGGAATATGCCAATAACAACACCTGCCGGCGCGTGATTGAAAGCAATGGCGGCTATGCCGCGGGCGATCCCTCGAAGGTGCCGGATATGTCGCTGGAAAACCAGCCCAATCTCAACCTCGGGGTGCAAGACGTCAGCGATATCCAGGTCAATGGCGATTCCGCGAGCGCGCAGGTTACTCCTACCGGCCCGAATGCCGAAACCAGCACCATGCGCTTTGAACGCGAAGACGGCCGCTGGACCATGTGCAACTAGGTGGGCATGGCAGGATCGGCTAGCGCCACGTCTTCTCTGCGGCGCTATGTGAGCGAGCGCCCCGCTGTGCGCACGGCGCTCGGCAGCTTTGCCTTCGCGGTGGGGGTCAATTCGGCGTGGGCTGTCCCGTGGGGTCTGCTGCGCCCCGGCCAGCGGGTCACCGTGGCCGCTGATGGCCGAGTATTCAGCGATGCCGCGGCCATTGCGCAGCAGTTTCCGCAGTATGCGCTATGGGTTATCGCGAGTTCCGCGGTGGCGATGGTGCTGGGCGTGGGCGCTTATCGACGCTGCCTCGCCGCCCCAAGCCTCTGGACCATGGCAGCCGTGGTGGGCAGCGCCGCCATCGGCGCCTTGATGGCCTTTGATCTTGGCAATTGGCTGGCCATGATGGCCCATCCGGTGCCCGACCTGCACGATAGTGAGGTGGGGGATAGCGCCATGATCGCTCTGACTCTCACCGGGCGGGTGGGCGTGCTGGCCGCGGCCGGCGTGGCGGCGCTGTCCTATTGGGTGAGCGTCGGCGTCAGCGAGCAGGAGGTCGCAGCGGAGCAGCACTGAGCGCGGTGTCTCCTGCGGTATAGGTGTCGGGGGCTACACCTGTACGGGGCGTAGAATGCCGATAGTTAAGGGTGGGCTCTTACAATAGCCCCACACGCCCGCCGAGCAGCCGATGAATATAACGAAAGATGTGTGTGAGCGATGCTGCAGATTACTGACCTTCGTGGAACAACCCCCTCGACCCGCGAACTGCGGGAGGCGCTGCCGCGCGGCACCACTGATGTGAGCGCTGTTATCGAGACCGTCGCTCCCATGGTGGCGGATGTTCAGGAGCGCGGCGCCGCCGCAGCCTTAGATTATGGCGAGAAGTTTGATGGCATCCGCCCCGAGTCGGTGCGGGTGCCACAAGCGGTGCTGCGCGAGGCTGCGGCATCGCTTGAGCCGCAGGTGCGTGCCGCCCTCGACGAGGCTATTTCTCGCATTCGTCAGGTGCACGCCGCCCAGGTTCCGCAGAGCAGCACCACGACTTTGGCCGACGGGGCCACGGTGACCGAGAAGTTCATTCCCGTCGAGCGGGTCGGGCTGTATGTGCCCGGCGGCAATGCCGTCTACCCCTCCTCGGTGTTGATGAACGTCATCCCCGCCCAGGAGGCCGGGGTGACCAGCCTGGTAGTGGCTTCTCCGCCGCAACAGCAGTTCGGCGGCTGGCCACACCCCACCATCTTGGCTGCCTGCGAGCTGCTCGGTGTGGACGAGGTCTGGGCCGTTGGCGGTGGCCAAGCGGTGGCCCTGCTGGCCTATGGCGATGACAGCGCCGGTCTGGAGCCGGTCGATATGATCACCGGACCGGGCAATATCTTTGTCACCGCCGCTAAGCGCTTGGTGCGCGGCGTGGTGGGCATCGACTCGGAGGCCGGCCCCACCGAGATCGCCATCGTCGCCGATGACAGCGCCGATGCCGTGGAGGTGGCCTATGACTTGATCAGCCAGGCCGAACACGATGTCATGGCGGCGTCTGTATTGATTACTGATTCCGCAGAGTTCGCCGCCGCCGTCGATCGTGAGGTGGAGCAGCGTTATTCCGTGACGCTGAACTCTGAGCGCGTGGCCCAGGCCCTTCGTGGCGCCCAGTCCGGTATCGTGCTGGTCGATTCCATGGACGAGGCGCTGCGCGCCGCCGACGCTTATGCGGCCGAGCACCTCGAGGTGCACACCCGTCAGTCTCGGGCGGATGCGGAGAAGATCCGCAACGCTGGGGCGATCTTTGTGGGCACCTATTCGCCGGTGCCCTTGGGTGACTATGCGGCCGGATCCAATCACGTGCTGCCCACCTCGGGGACGGCTCGACACAGCTCGGGGCTGTCTACCCACACCTTCCTGAAGGCCGTGAATCTCATCGAGTACAACGACGCGGCCTTGCGTGAGATCGGCCCCGCCGTGATCGCCCTCGCCGATGCCGAGGCCCTGCCCGCCCATGGTGAAGCCATCAAGGCCCGCACCGACGCAGCCACCGACTAAGAAGAAAGAGGCGTGAGACTTCATGGCAGCTTCCCACCCTTCGCTGAATGACTTGCCCTTACGCGATAGCCTGCGCGGGCAATCGCCGTATGGTGCGCCGCAGCTCGAGGTGCCGGTCGCACTCAACACCAATGAGAACCCCTATCCGCCCTCCGAAGCGATCGTCGCCGAGTTACAGGAACGCCTCGCCGCCGATGCCGCGCGTCTCAACCGCTACCCGGAGCGAGACAGCGTGGAGCTGCGCACCGCGTTGGCCGAGTATTTTTCCCGGCAGACGGGGGTCGAGGTCACCGTAGACAATGTCTGGGCAGCCAATGGCTCTAATGAGGTGCTGCAGCAATTGCTGCTGGCCTTCGGCGGCCCCGGCCGGTCCGCTCTCGGCTTCCAGCCGAGTTACTCCATGCACCCGATTCTCTCCGAATCGACCATGACGGAGTTTCTCAACTGTCCCCGCGATGAGAATTTCGCCATCGATATCGATAGGGCGCTCGCCGCGATCGCCGAGCACGCACCCAGCGTGGTGTTTGTGACAACCCCCAATAACCCCACGGGCGGGCTGACCTCGCTGGAGGATATTGCCACCATCATCGAGGCCACCGAGGGCGTGGTGATCGTGGACGAGGCCTATGCGGAGTTCTCCGATCAACCCTCGGCTGCCACGCTGCTCGATACCTATCCGGACAAGCTGGTGATCTCGCGGACGATGTCGAAGGCTTTCGACTTCGCTGGCGCCCGCGTGGGCTATTTTGTGGCCGCGCCCGCCTTTGTCGAGGCCGTGATGCTCACCCGCTTGCCCTATCACCTCTCCGTACTCACGCAGTCCGCTGCGGTGGTGGCGCTGAAGCATTCCGAGGATACCCTGGCCACGGTCGCCACCCTTGCTGCGGAGCGCGATCGGGTGTCCGCAGAGCTGAAGGAGATCGGCTACGAGGTGGTTGATAGCTCATCGAACTTCATTTTCTTTGGACGCTTCGCCGATGCTCACCAGGTGTGGCAGCAGTTCTTGGATCGGGGAGTACTGATCCGGGACGTGGGCGTGGACGGTTTCTTGCGCGTGACCGTGGGCCTGCCGGAGGAAAATGATGCCTTCCTCGCCGCCGCACGTGAGATTCAGCAGAATACATAAGCAGAGTTCTCAGAACACGACACGCACACCATGCCGGTCCCAGCCACAGTGCTCGGGGCCGGCGTAGACACCAAGGAGCACATCATGCCCGATCTCAGCCACAGCAGGGATCAGCGCATCAGCGCAGAGACCGCCGATAAGGAGCGTCGCGCTCGTATCGAGCGGGCCACCCAGGAATCCACCATCTCGGTGGAGTTGAACCTCGATGGCACCGGTAAGGCCGATATTTCCACCGAGCTGCCCTTCTTCGACCACATGCTGCACGCCTTTGCCAGCCACGGCAGCTTCGACCTCGAGGTGCGTGCCAAGGGCGATATTGAGGTCGATGCCCACCACACCGTGGAGGACACCGGCATCGTGCTCGGCACGGCCTTCGCGGAAGCGCTGGGCGATAAAGCCGGTATCCGCCGTTTCGGCTCCTGCCAGCTGCCCATGGACGAGTCCCTGGTGGAGGGCATCGTGGATGTGTCCGGTCGTCCCTATTGCGTGATGAAGGGGGAGCCGGACCAGATGCTCACGGCGGTGATCGGCGGGCACTATCCCACCGTGATCAACCATCACTTCTTTGAAACCCTGGCCCTTAATGCGCGGATCGCGCTGCACGTGCGCTGCCACTATGGCCGCGACCCCCACCACATCACCGAGGCCGAGTACAAGGCGGTGGCCCGCGCCCTGCGCCAGGCGGTGGAAAAGGATCCGCGCGTGAGTGGTGTGCCCTCGACTAAGGGAAGCCTGTAGATGCAGATTTATGTCCTCGCCGCCGCCGATATGCAGCGAGACACGGGCACCTCGTGGTTGATATATCTGCTGTTCATGGTGGCTGGTTTGCTGGTCGGCGGCGCTATCTCGGCCTATCGGGCAGAGCAGAAAGTACTCACGATAGTCTTAGGTGTATTAGCCCTGATCGGCTTCGCTGGCGGGGTGTTATGGATGATTGGAGAGTTAGGAGCCTAGATGAGCACTCGGGTACTTTCACGAGCAGAACTCGAAGAACTGCCCAGCATGTGGAAGTCGCCCGGGTTTATTGCCACGCTCATCGCAGTGGGCTCGGCCTTCGGCGCTTTCTCCATTCTGCTGCCGGTGGTGCCGCTGGCCGTTATTGATGCCGGTGGTTCGGACGCCCTCGCTGGTGCGACCACGGCCATCTTCATGGCCGCCACCGTGCTCACCCAATATTTCACCCCGCAGGCCATCCGCGCCGTCGGATACCGGCCGGTGATGGTGGCCTCGGCATTCATGCTCGGCGTGCCCGCCCTCGGACACCTGCTGGGTATGACAGTGGTGCCGGCGCTGCTCTTTTCCGCCCTCCGCGGCGTGGGCTTCGGCGCTATCACCGTGGCCCAGGCCGCCCTCATCGCGGAGATCGTTCCGCTGCGTTTCCTAGGTAAGGCCTCCGGCATGCTGGGCGTGTGCGTCGGCTTATCGCAGATGGTCTTTTTGCCGATTGGTCTCGCGGTGGCCGATAATGTCAGCTTCACGGTGGTCTATATCATCGCCGCGGTGATCGGTGTCTCCGGTGCGGCGCTCTGCGTGCTCATTCCGCCGGTGCGGCCCAATCCCGTCACGGATAACCAAGAGGAGTCCGAGGGCTTTAACCAGCGCGTCGCCACGTGGAAACTCATCACCGTGCCCGCCATCGCCATCTCCACGGTGGCCATGGGCTTCGGTGCGGTGTCCTCCTTCCTGCCGGCCGCGATCCGCGATCTGGACCCCAACACGGGTGCCTTTATCGCCGGTATCGTGCTCTCGGTTGTCGGTGGCGCACAGATGATCTTCCGTTTCCTCTCGGGCGTGGTGGCCGATCGCCGCGGCGAGGCTGGGGCCACTATGCGCCCCGCCCAGATTCTCTCTGCACTGGGGCTCGTTGCTATCGCCGTAATTATCATTTTCGAGTGGCCCAGCTGGCTGCTGCTCTTTGCGGCACTGGCCTTCGGTGGTGGCTTCGGCGCCATCCAAAACGAGGCCCTGCTGGCCATGTTCAACCGACTGCCGCGTTCGAAGGTCTCCGAAGCCTCCGCGCTCTGGAATATGTCCTATGACACCGGCACCGGCATGGGTTCCTTTGTGCTCGGTATCGTGGCCGCCCGTGCCGCCTACCAGGACGCCTTTATCGTCGGCGCTGGCCTGGTCGTGGTGGGGCTGATGATCAGCTACGCCGATGCGGTGATGGGCCGGCATCGTATCGCCGAATACGGCAACACCCGCGCCCAGCTGCGCCAAGTGCCGGTGGCCCGCAAAGCCGTCTATGGCATGCGCAAGATCCGCCGTGTCGGCGCCAGTGCCGTGCCGGTGGAGGCGCTGCTGCGCCGTGCCCCGCGCCCCGGCGGCTGGAAGCGTGGAAAGAAAAACAAGAAGCGCGGCTAGGTTCGGCCACCGCAGGCTAGAATTCGTGGATGCGCCAGCCCCGCCGCTGCAGGGTGGCGTCGATAAGCACAGAACAAGGTGGAGACAACCTCATGACAACAACAGTGGCCATTCTGGACTATGGCGCCGGAAACCTGCGCTCGGCGCACCGAGCAATTGAACGCCACGGCGTGACCACGCTGGTGACCCACGATCCGCGCGAGGTTCTCGCCGCCGATGGTTTGCTCGTTCCCGGGGTCGGCGCTTATGCCGCCTGCATGGAGGGGCTGAAAAAGGTGCAGGGGCCGCGGTTGATCGGGGAGCGTCTCGCCGGAAGCCGGCCCGTGCTGGGTATTTGCGTCGGTATGCAGGTGATGTTTGCTCGCGGCGTCGAACATGGCGTGGATGCCGCGGGGCTGGGGGAGTGGCCGGGCACGGTGGAAAGGCTCGAGGCGGATGTATTGCCGCATATGGGCTGGAATACCGTCGAGGCCGATACCGGCATGCGCATGTTTGACGGCATTGACCCAGCCGAGCGTTTCTACTTTGTGCACTCCTATGGCGTGCGCTCCTGGGAGATGCAGGTAGAAGAGCCCTTCCTGCCCCCGAAGCTCGCCTGGAGCGAGCACGGTGGCGATCGCATTCTCGCTGCCGTAGAAAACGGCCCGCTGTGGGCCACCCAGTTCCACCCCGAGAAATCCGGCGACAGCGGCGCCGAGCTGCTGCGCAATTGGATTGCTACGCTCTAAGCTAATCCCGCCCAGGCCCCCAAGCGGCCACCGACCCTGTTCACGTGAAGGATCCTTGATCGTCATGAGTTTTACTCTCATTCCCGCCGTCGACGTTGTAGATTCCCAGGCCGTGCGTCTGCACCAGGGCGAGGCTGGGACAGAGAAAAGCTATGGCAGCCCGCTGGAGGCGGCCCGCACCTGGCAAGAGCAGGGCGCCGAGTGGCTGCACTTTGTGGATCTCGACGCCGCCTTCAAGCGTGGCTCCAATCACGAGCTCATGGCAGAGGTGATTCGGGAACTCGACATCAAGGTCGAGCTCACCGGCGGTATCCGCGACGATGCCTCGCTCGAGCGCGCCCTCGGCACCGGTGCCGCCCGCGTGAATATCGGTACCGCGGCGCTGGAAAACCCGGACTGGGCCGAGGCGGTTCTCGAGCGCTATGGCGAGGCGGTAGCGATCGGGCTCGATGTCAAGCACATCGATGGCGAATGGCGCACCCGCGGCAATGGCTGGGTCTCCGATGGCGGCGATCTCTGGGAGGTTCTCGAGCGTTTCGACGCCGCCGGCTGTAGCCGCCTCGTCGTGACCGACGTGTCCAAGGACGGCACCCTGACTGGGCCGAATATTGAACTGCTGCGCGATGTGGCCGCCGCTACCGATGCCCGCATCGTCGCCTCCGGCGGCATCTCCAGCATCGAGGATGTGCTGGCCGTGGCTCAGCACCGCGCCGAGGGCATCGACTCGGTGATCATCGGCAAGGCCCTCTACGAAAACCGTTTTAGCCTCGCCGAGGTGCAGGCCGCCGTAGACGCGTTGGACTAGCGACGAGCACGGCACCGACACATCAGGATTGGGCGGAGACCACCATGGCGCAGACACCCCAGACGGACTATGACGCCCAGCAGCTCGAGCAGCTGCGGTGCACCGCGGAAGGCATCCTGCAGCCGCTGCTGCCGGTCTTTCGCGGCGGGCTCGGCTCCCCGCCTGCCATTAAGAAGGGGCCGGGGGACTTCGCCACCGCCGTGGACTTGCAGCTCGAGCGCACGCTCAGCGAGGAACTTCTCGCCCACACCGGTATCTCCTGTGCTGGGGAAGAATTTGGCGCGGTGCGCGACTACGCAGCAGCCGCCACGACCCCCAGCCCGCAATGGGTGATCGACCCCATCGACGGCACCTCCAACTACTCCGCCGGCAACCCGCAGTGCGCGATCCTGGTCAGCCTCATCGTCGGCGGACAGGCCGTGGTCGGCCTGACCGCGCTGCCCGCCACCGGTGAGTTGCTCTCCGCCACGGCGCACTCGGGGGTGTATCTCAACGGGGTGGCGGCTCCGCAGCCGGCGGAGCATGTGCGCTCGATCACCCAATTCGGGTTCGGCTCTATTGTCTCGCCCCGCGATTCCCGCTTCCCTACGACACTGCGCCACGCCCTGCTCGGGGAGCTCATCACCCGTTTCCCGCGGCTGCGCATCAGTGGCTCGGTGGGCGTGGATCTCGCCTATACCGCCCTTGGCCGCTTCGGCGGGGCCGTGAGCTTTAGCCCCCACCCGTGGGATAACGCCGCCGGTTATGTGCTCAACACTGCGGCGGGCAATGTAGTCACCGACCTTGGCGGCACGCCGTGGCGGCCCGGGGGTATCGGCATGGTGGCCGCCACCCCAGAGATCCACGAGGTAGTCATGGACGTCATCCGGCAGGCCGGCTAGGGCGGCACGAAAGGCAGTCGGGTACAGCCGGCGGGCCACAGCTGATGGTGGCTGGAGGGTGGCGTCGATAAGCCCCACCCCGTACGCGGTGTATAGGCCGGTGCGTGGGAGACTGATAGCGAGAATTCAACTACAGTCAAAACCTCTGTAATCGTGAACAACAATCGTGGGTAAGGACGAACAACCGTGGGCGTAGCAGTGCGAGTGATTCCGTGTCTGGATGTGGATCAAGGGCGCGTGGTAAAAGGCGTGAACTTTCAGGGGCTGCGCGATGCCGGCGACCCCGTGGAACTCGCCGCACGCTATGACGCCGAGGGGGCAGACGAACTCACGTTCCTCGACGTATCCGCCTCGACCGCCGGCCGCGGCACCATGCTCGACGTGGTGCGCCGCACCGCGGATCAAGTGTTCATCCCACTCACCGTTGGCGGCGGGGTGCGCAGCGTGGAGGATGTGGACCAGCTGCTGCGCGCCGGGGCGGACAAGGTGAGCGTGAATACCGCCGCGATTGCTCGGCCCGAGCTGCTCACCGAATTGGCGGAAACCTTTGGGTCCCAATGCGTGGTCCTCAGCCTCGATGCCCGCCGCGTGCCCGCCGGGGGGACGCCGCAGCCGAGCGGGTTTGAGGTCACTACGCACGGCGGCACCCGTTCCGCCGAGATCGACGCTATCGAGTGGGCCCGCGAGGCGGAGCGCCGCGGGGTGGGGGAGATCCTGCTGAACTCCATGGATGGCGATGGCACCAAAGCCGGCTTCGACACCGAGCTGATTCGCCTCGTCCGCGATGCCGTGTCCGTGCCCGTGATTGCCTCCGGTGGCGCCGGTAGCGCCGAACATTTCCCGCCCGCCATTGAGGCCGGCGCCGATGCGGTGCTCGCGGCCAGTATTTTCCATTTCCAAGAAGTCAGCATTGCCTCCTGCAAACAGGCGCTTATCGACGCCAACCTGGAGGTGCGCACCAGCCGGGACGGCGGCGTCGCCCCAGCCGTGCAGCCCGATGCAGCCGAGGGAGACGATGATGCCGAGTAGTAATCCCGCCGATTATGAGCTGGACCCCGCCGTCGCCGCGCAGGTGCGCTTTAATGCCGATGGCCTGGTTCCCGTGGTGGTGCAGGAGGAACGCGGCGAGGAAGTATTGATGATGGCGTGGATGGACGCGCACGCGCTGGCCTATACCTTGGCCTCGCGTCGTGGCACCTACTATTCCCGCTCCCGCCAGGAGTACTGGATCAAGGGGCTGACCAGCGGGCACGTGCAAAAGGTGGTCTCGTTGGCCGCGGATTGCGATGGCGATACCCTCTTGATGCGCGTGCACCAGACCGGCGCAGCCTGCCACACCGGCAGCCGCACCTGCTTCGATGACCGTGAGCTCAGCTTCGGCTGCCCGCTCGAGGATACAGAAGGAGAACAGCAGTGAGCTCGCGCAGCACAGCCCAGCGCCGCGCCAAGTACTGGATGGCCTTGGGGGCGATTGCCCTGGGCGCCGTGGTGGCGTGGGTATCCACCCGCATGGTGTGGGTGAGCGTCGATAGCTTCGACGATAAATCCGGTGCAGCCTCCTTTGAGATTCTCGGCGCCACGTGGTCGACCGAGCTGGCCGCCATCGCCCTGCTTTTTCTCGCCTCGGTGGTAGCGGCGGCGGTCTTGCGTCCCCTCGTGCGCCGCGTGATTGGCGGCGTGGTGGCTGTGGCTGGGGTAGTCGGCGGCTATGCCCCGCTCAGCGTGCTGGGAGGTGAGCCTGATCCCTCGCGGGCGCGGGCGCTGCTGCTCGCAGACTCGAACGATGCGGGCGCCTCCGCGGCCGGCACCTCCCAGCAGGTGCAGACACTCACCGAGTGGGCCAGTATCCAAGCCGTTGATAGCTCCACCCTTGGTCCTGCATTAGCCCTGGTCGCCTGCGCCAGCGCGGTGTTTGGTGGCGTCTTGTTGCTGCTGCAGCCAGGGCAGGCGCGCGCGGCGTCGAATAAATACGAAAAGCGGGCGGCGCGGCGCGAGAAACTCGGCGAGGATCTGCGGGAATCCCCCGACTCCGGGCGCGTGATGTGGGATGCCCTCGATGAAGATATTGATCCCACCGAGGCCCCGGACACCTCCGTAGACGACAATGACGCAGGCAACACATCCACCTCTTAAGCCCTCTGCATAACTCCGTTTAGAGGGGCTGTGAGCTGCGAAAACAGGGCTAATTTAGGGATAGCCCGTGGCAGGCTATAGCCTAAAAGAGTTAATTGCAGGGCGGTGGTGCGATTCTTATACAGGCCACCACAGCCGCTGGGCACACTCTAAGGACACGGCATGGTTTCGGAGATCGAGCGCATTCTCGCTGGCGTCAGCGAGGACGTGAAGGCGCGCGAGCACCGCCTGCCCTTTAAAGAGATCAAAAGGCTCTCTTTCTCGGCACCGAAGCCGCGGGATGCCCGCGCCGCGCTCTCCCAACCGGGATGCTCCATTATTGCCGAGCTCAAGCGCGCCGTGCCCAATAAGGGCGAGCTCGCCGCCATTGAGCACCCCGCACTCTTGGCCCAGCTGTTTGAGCGCGAGGGGGCGCGCATCATTTCCTGTCAGACTGAGCGCCGCCGCTTCAACGGCGATCTGCGTGATGTGCGCGCGGTGAAACAAGCAGTCGATGTGCCGGTGATGGCCAAGGACTTCATTATTGATCCCTACCAGATCCACGAGGCCCGCTACTTCGGTGCAGACGTGGTGCCGTTGATTGCTGCCATCTTGGATCAGCATCGGCTCGAGGCGCTGCTCGATCGCATCGAATCCCTAGGCATGACCGCGTTGGTGGAGGTAAACACGCGCGAAGAAGCAAGCCGGGCGGTGCAGGCCGGGGCCACGCTCATCGGGGTGAACGCCCGTTCCATGGAAACCTTCGAGCTCAACCCCACGGCCTTTTCGGAGATCGCCCCTGGACTGCCCAGTGGGGTGGTGCGCATTGCCATGTCGGGCGTCGATACCCCGCAGCAGCTGATGACTTACGCCGGTTGGGGTGCGGATGCGGTGATCATCTCTACCTCCTTGGTCACCCATGAGGACCCAGCGGGGCTGTGTCGTAAACTGGTGGCAGCCGGGCAGCATCCGGCGTGTCCCTCCACCCGCTAGCAATTCACGAAGCGAGATCCCACACGGTGCTAGACCAGTTTATTTCCGCCGGAATTCCGTCTGCGCTTTTCTCGGGCGACCTCGGCCGCTTCAGCGCGGGGCTGACCCGCGCCATCCCCTCCCCGCCGCAGGGCGTATGGCAGCTCGGCCCTATTCCCGTCCGCGCCTATGCGCTCTGCATCATCGCCGGCATCGTGGCGGCGCTGCTGCTGACCAAAAAGCGCTATCAGGATCGCGGCGGTGATGGCGAGGTCGTCTACGATGCGGCGCTCGTGGCCGTGCCCAGCGGCATCATTGGCGGCCGAGTGTATCACGTGATCACCGATCACGATAAGTACTTCTGCGAGACCTGTTCTCCCATCGACGCGGTGAAAATCACCAATGGCGGACTGGGGATTTGGGGTGCGATCGCCCTCGGCACCATTGCCGTGGCGGTGTATTTCCGCATGAAGAAGATCCCGCTCGCCCCTTTTGCCGATGCCGTCGCCCCCGGCATCATCTTGGCCCAGGCCATCGGCCGCCTCGGCAATTGGTTCAACCAGGAGCTCTATGGCTATCCCACCGATGTGCCTTGGGCGCTGGAGATCTATGAGCGCGTCGACGCCAATGGCATGCTCGCGCCGGTCACGGGCCGCTCCACCGGCGAGGTGCTGGCCACCGTGCACCCGACGTTCCTCTACGAGCTGCTGTGGAACCTCATCATCTTCACCCTGTTGCTGTGGGCAGATAAGCGCTTCTCGCTGCGCGGCGGTCAGGTGTTCGCACTCTATGTAGCCGGTTATACCGCAGGCCGCTTCGTCATCGAGCTGATGCGCTCGGATGCGGCCACCCATATCTTTGGCCTGCGGGTCAATACTGTTGTCTCCGCTGTGGTGTTCCTCGCCGCGGTACTCATCTTCATCATGATGCGGGCGCGGCAGCGCCACCGCGACGCAGCGCAGACCCAGGTCGCTTCTGGGGAGTATCCACAGAGCACACTCTGAGGCGCCAGACTAGTCGCGCCGACTGTGCCCTGGCCCTGCGGCGATCGCGCGCTGACACCGCGCCGACCGAGAGCTCAGAGACCGCACTCACCACGTGGTGAGTGCGGTTTTGTGTATCGGTTATTGCCGCGTGCGGTGGCGTCACCAACGACGCTGTCGGTGCTGGTGCGCGCCAGTGTGATCAACTTCGCCAGACAGGGTGGCTGTGGCCACATCTCGCACACATCGGGGCGAGGTGAAGCCAGATCACAATGTGGTTTTGTGCCTGTTTGACCTGCATTTGTGTGGTTTTGTGGACGTTTCCGTGGATAAAACAACAGCGCGGTATGGGGTTCTGCGGGGCTGTTAGTGCGTCTTCCAGCGCTTTCTTCACTGCGGCGCGTGTAGCCGGATTGCGCTAGGAGCACTACAGTGGGAAGCGTGAATAGGAGAACGAAAATCGTATGTACCCTCGGTCCCGCAGTTGCTAGTGAGGAGGGCATTCTTGAGCTCGTCAAATCTGGCATGGACGTGGCTCGCCTGAATTTCTCGCACGGTGATC
Source organism: Corynebacterium sp. 11A (assembly GCF_008930935.1). Taxonomy (NCBI): domain Bacteria; kingdom Bacillati; phylum Actinomycetota; class Actinomycetes; order Mycobacteriales; family Corynebacteriaceae; genus Corynebacterium; species Corynebacterium sp. 11A. The sequence continues at coordinate 53,005 of NZ_PQMR01000006.1, read as the reverse complement.
ACTCCGACCATGAACAGAACTATCGCTGGGTTCGTGAGGCCACCGATAAGACTGGTCGCGCTGTCGGCATCCTCGCTGACCTGCAGGGCCCCAAGATCCGCCTCGGCCGTTTCATCGACGGCTCCACTATGTGGGAGACCGGCGAAACCGTCCGCATCACTGTGGACGATGTGCAGGGCACCCACGACCGCGTGTCCACCACCTACAAGAACCTGGCCAATGACGCCAAGCCGGGTGACCGCCTGCTGGTCGATGACGGCAAGGTCGGCCTCGTCTGCATCGAGGTCGATGGCAACGACGTTGTCTGCGAGGTCACCGAAGGTGGCCCAGTGTCCAACAACAAGGGTGTCTCCCTGCCCGGTATGGATATCTCCGTGCCGGCCCTGTCCGAGAAGGACATCAAGGACCTGCGCTTCGCACTCAACCTGGGCGTGGACTTCATCGCCCTGTCCTTCGTGCGCTCCCCGGCCGACGTCGAGCTGGTGCATAAGGTCATGGATGAGGAAGGCCGCCGCGTCCCCGTCATCGCCAAGCTGGAAAAGCCCGAGGCCGTTGACGCTCTCGAGTCCATCGTGCTGGCCTTCGACGCCATCATGGTTGCCCGTGGTGACCTCGGCGTGGAAGTGCCGCTGGAGGAGGTGCCGCTGGTTCAGAAGCGCGCCATCCAGATCGCACGCGAGAACGCTAAGCCGGTGATCGTGGCCACCCAGATGCTGGATTCCATGATCGAAAACTCCCGCCCGACCCGCGCCGAGGCCTCCGACGTGGCCAACGCCGTGCTGGATGGTGCGGATGCCGTGATGCTCTCCGGTGAAACCTCCGTTGGTGTGGATCCGCACAACGTGGTGCGCACCATGTCCCGCATCGTGCGGGTAGCGGAAAAGGACGGCGACGTGCCGCAGTTGACTCACGTTCCACGCACCAAGCGTGGCGTGATCACCTACTCGGCCCGCGATATTGCCCAGCGCCTAAACGCCAAGGCTCTGGTGGCCTTCACCACCTCTGGCGATACCGCGAAGCGCCTGGCTCGCCTGCGCTGCCCGCTGCCGCTGTTGGTATTCACCCCCGATCCGGCCGTGCGTTCGCAGCTGGCACTGTCTTGGGGTGCGGAGACCTTCCTGACCGAAACCGTCCACGACACCGATGAGATGATGGTGGCCGTCGACGAGGCTCTGCTGGCCATGAGCGAGTATGAACGCGATGACGTGATGGTGGTTGTTGCCGGTACTCCTCCCGGAATCCCCGGTAACACCAACATGATCCAGGTGCACCTGCTCGGTGATAACACCCGCTCCACTAAGCGTGAGAGCGAGAGCGACGCCACCCTGGTAGCGGAGACCCCCTCCACCGCCAGCAGCACCGGCACGACGAGCTCGACCTCGAAGTAGTCGGCGCCTGCCGTAAGTGTCCGCCTCGGCTGGCACTACGGCTGATGGCTGCGGATGATACCGCACTACATAACACAGACCACCGATCCTCTCCCATGACAGGAGTGGGGATCGGTGGTCTGTGGCGTCTGTGGCCCCGTCTCAGCAGGGACGGTGGCCGATGGTTTTACTTCCGCAGCTCGTGGGCGCGGTGTGCCGCCTCGGCGTCGGGGAGGTTCGCGGATTCCACCACGGCCTCCGAGCGCACCTCAGTGGGGTCGGAGGGAAGATTCTTCGGCAGATTCGCCTCGTCCGGGCGCTGGATGGTGGCCTCGGACTTATCGTCTACCAAGTAGGTGAGCACGGCGCACAGTGCGGCCTTGGTGGAGGCATCCACAGAAGGCTCATAATCCGGGAGGAAGTCGCCGGCGTGGTTGACCGGGATGTCCTCGATGTTGTCCTCGGCGAGAGCCTTATCCCACTGCTCGCGGGGAGTGATACCCACCAGCCAGAAGAAGTAGGGGGCGCCGAAGGCGCGGGGGATATTGGTGAAGTCCTCCGAGGCGGTCCAGCGTTTGGCGTCCACGCTCTCCTCGCCGAACACCTCGTCGAAGGTATAGCGCACGTGCGAATACACCACGGGGTCATTCTCGGTGAGTTCGCCGTGATTGGAGAAGCGGAACTCAGGGGCGCGCTCGCACCCAGATGCCTGGCACTCGCCGTGCACCACGCGCTTAATGGCCTGGTAGGTCTTGCGCTTGACCTCGTTGTCGTAGAAGCGGCAGTTGAGCACCAAGGTGGCTTCGCCGGGCACGGTGTTATTGGTGTGACCCGAAATCAAGGAGCCGACGGTGATCACAGCGAAGTCATTGGGGTTGATCTCGCGTCCGACGATGCCCTGGAGTCGCACCACGATCATCGCCGCCAAGTAGGTGGGGTCGATGGAGTTGTGCGGCATGGAACCGTGCGCGGACTTGCCGTAGAGCTTGATGGTGATGGTGTCGCATGCAGCAAGTGCCGCTCCGGGGCGGGACAGGATGCGGCCGGCGGGGCCGGCGATCACATGCTGGCCAAAGCACACATCTGGCTTCGGGATGATATCGGCGAGGCCATCATTGACCATCGCTGCCGCGCCCACCGAGATCTCCTCGGCTGGCTGGAAGAGTGCCACGAAGGTGCCGGACCAGCTATCGCGGGTGGAGTCCATGACGGCGCAGGCGCCGAGCAGGGCGGTGGTGTGCATGTCGTGCCCGCAGGCGTGCATGATCGGGGTTTCCACCCCAGACTCGCGCACCCGCGTGCGGGTGGAGGCGTAAATGGCGCCGGAGGTTTCCTTGACCGGCAGTGCATCGAAGTCTGCGCGGAACAGCGCGGTGGGGCCATCGCCATTGCGGAAAATAGCGACGATGCCGTGGCCACCGATGCCGGTGTGTACCTCGCAGTCGAAGTTGCGCAGGTGCGCGGCGATTTTCCGGGCGGTTTCCACCTCAAATCCGGAGAGCTCCGGATTGGCGTGCATGTCCTGGTAGAAGGCTTTCTGCCAGTCGAGTTTCACCCCGTGATTATCAATAATGTTCTTGATAGTCCGGCTCTTATCGCGCGCATGCGCCGAGGCGGCTGTGGTGTCATTCACGGGGGTACTAGGTTCCTTTCGCAGGTTGCGTGCACTGGGTGGTTTCGCCTCCTTTTCCTGAGCTCGCCGCCCGCCGCGGGAGGCGGTGCGGCAAGCAAAAAGCCCCTAGGGGGCAACTATAGGAAAAGAAGGTATAGTGCCATCAACCCTAGAGGCGCAGGCAGCGCGGCACAAGGGGGGTTATGCACCCCCTATGGCTTCTACACAGGCGATAGGGGGTGGGGTGGGAGCTGCGTGCGGGCGGAGAATGTGCCTGTTAGCTACGCTTCGCGCGGGCGAACCACAGTGCGGTTCCCGCTGCCCCCAGCACGCCGAGAGCGCCCAGCGCCCAGGCCGCGGCCGAGAGGCTGACCAGGCTGCCGATGAAGCCTGCGGCCGGGTAGGTAAGCAGGTAGCAGGCGTGGGACGCGCTGAATTGGGTGGCGAATACGGCGGTGCGGTTATCGACGGTGCTGTGGCGGCGCAGCAGCCGTGAACTCGGGGTGGCAATGAGCGCGGCGCTCGCGCCGAGCAGAGCCCAGAGCAGACACATCAGCCACCACGCGGCTGCACCGTGCAGAGCGAGTGCTACCGCAGCGAGGAGTAACGGGGCACTGATGGCGCCGAGAACCATGACTGTGGTGTCTACTGCGTAGTGCAGCAGCCGCGGCAGCACGATGGCAATGAACATCGAGCCGGCGCCAAAGAAAGCGAGCAAAATGCCCAGATCTGAATCCGGCCGCTGCAGCTTATCGCGCACCACCACCACGGTATTGATGATGACCATCGCCCCGACCGCAGCCACGGTGAGGTTCGACCATGCCACTCCGCGCAGTTCTGGGGTGCGCCGGAAGATGCGGGCTCCGGCGAGAGGGCGACGGACGATGGATTCGGTGTGGTCGATCTCGAGAGTGCGGCGGTACACCCCGATGTGGGTGCTGAGAATGAGCGCTGCGGAGCAGGCAAAGCCGACGATTGTGCCGAGGAAGAGAAGGTGATAGTTCATCACGGCTAGCAGCGCGGCGGCGAGAAGCGGCGAGAGCACCGATTCCAGATCGTAGGCCAGCCGAGACAGGGACAGTGCCTGCGTGTAGTCCTCTTCATCGGGCAGCACATCGGGGATGAGGGCCTGGAAGGTCGGAGTGAAGGTGGCCGAGGCGGCCTGCAGGATAAAGATGAGGATATAGATTTGCCACGTCTCGGTGACAAAGGGCAGGCCGCAGGCAATGAGGCCGCGTACCACATCCGCCGATACCAGCACCACCTTGGGATTCCATCCCGCGAGCAGCGTGGTGGCCACGGGGGAGAGCAGCACATAGGCAATAATCTTGATGCTCAGCGCGGTGCCCAGCACGCTGCCGGCCTGGCTGCCGGCGATATCGAAGGCGAGTAGGCCCAAGGCAACGGTGAGTAATCCCGTGCCCACGAGAGCAATAACTTGGGCCCCGAAAAGCTGAGCGTAACGGTGATTGCGAAGAACAGAAAGCATGCCGGTGCCTTTAAGTGTCGTGGGTATGGGTGTGGGAGAGCGCCTCGGCGCTCACGGCGTGCTCAGCCTGGTTCATGGCCTCGCTGATTAGCTGGATGGCGTGCTCATCGGTCAGCGAGTAGTAGACGCTGGTGCCTTGGTGGCGGGTGGTGACCATCCGCGCGAGGCGCATTTTGGCGAGATGCTGGGAGACGGTAGCGGGACGCTTGGCGACGGTGGCCGAAATCTCGTTCACGCTCATCTCTTCGGCTTTACCCAGGGTGAGGATGATGCGAATGCGCGTGGGGTCCGCGAGCAGTTTGAGCACTTCAGCGGCGGCAAGTTCCAAAGAGCCGCTCTCGGTGATGGCAGGTACGTGCACGTGATCACTCGGGGCGCGTTTAGGTGAACCATTCCTTAGCTTCTTATCTTCGTGCATATGAAGATAATAGGGTTGCCGCCGGTGGGTGGTCAAGAGTGTCGGGCGTACGCGTCTAGAGTGGTAGCTATGACTACTCTCACACTTCAGGCGCTACGCGCCGCTGGTATTGACATCACGAGTTATTCGGCCCCGCAGGATCGTTCCGCTTTTGTCCTCGTGGACGGGCAAAATGACTTCGTCGAAGGGGGCGCCCTCGGCGTGGAGGGCGGCGCCCACGCTCTGACGGCGACGGCGGAGTTCTGCGCCGCCCATGCCCGCAACTATGCGGTGTGCGCGGTCACGCGCGATTGGCACATCGATCCCGGAGCCCACTTTGCAGATGAGCCCGATTATGTCGAGAGCTGGCCGCGGCACTGCGTGGCCGGCACTACTGGAGCGGAGTTACATCCCCAGGCGCTGCGGGCGCTCGATAATGCTGCCGCGGCCGCCCCCGAGCAGATACGCATTGACGTCAGCAAAGGCGAATACACTGCGGCGTATTCAGGATTCGAAGGAGCCACCCCGCATGGCACCAGCCTCGCCGAGGCGCTGCGGGAACACGGGGTGACAACCCTCGATGTTGCCGGCATCGCCACGGACTATTGCGTGCGAGCCACTTGTCTCGATGGCCTTGCAGAGGGCTTCACCGTGCGGCTTCTCGTGCCTTTGACTGCTGGGGTGGCGGAGCAGAGCTCGCTGGAGGCGTTGCGTGAAATCCGCGCCCAGGGTGGCCAGCTACTGCTGGTCTAACCCCACCCAGACGAGCGGTTGGAGTCGAGGAGACTTAGTGCGCGGCGGCGAAGGCGCGCAGGATCTCCTTGTTGAAGGCGGGCAGGTCGGCGGGGGTGCGCGAGGAGATAAGTGCGCCATCGACACAGACCTCGCGATCAACCCAGGTGGCCCCCGCGTTGATGAGGTCGGTCTTCATCGAGTGATAGGAGGTGATGGTCCGGCCGCGCAGCACATCGGCGTCGCTGAGAATCCACCCACCGTGGCAGATCACGCCCACTGGTTTGCCGGCCTCCACTAGGTTCTTCACGAGTGCGACGGCGTGGGCATCGGTGCGGATGGTATCGGCGTTTTTGGTTCCGCCAGGCAAGAGCAGACAATCAAAATCAGCGGCATCCGCCATGTCGGTGGTGACATCCACCGATACGGTGGAGCCCTTCTTGCTCTCGATCTCACCGGCCTCGGTGGAGACCACGAGCGCCCGCCCACCGGCCTCGGTGATGGCGGCGATGGGGCTGGAGAGCTCATCATCATCAAAACCATGAGTGGCCACAACGGCGACGGTCACAGACTCTAGATCAGGCACGACGTACACGTCCTTTCACATTATTTTTCGGCTTTTTAGTGTGCGGCCCAGAATAGGGCGGGCCGTGCCGTTTGTGCCACCGTCGTCGCCGGGCGCGTGTCTTGAGGCACGCAGCGGCCAGCAGTGCAGCGCCTTGGGGGATAACGCAGTCAACCCGCGCGCAACGTCGAGAAGCACGCGGGTTGATGGGCCTGAGCACGAGGTCGGTGCTGGCTTATTTCTTTTCTAGCTTCAGCAGGATGTCATCGTCTGCCTTGGGATCAGCGCCGAGGAAGCCGGAGGTTTCATCGGGGTGCTTCATCAGCTGCACGCTGAAGTACACCAGCCCGCCCCAGATGACGAGGATGAACAGGGCCATCATGATGATTGCAGTACCGGTCATGATTAGTGCGCCTCCTTGGTGTCGGTGGTCTTGTGGAGGGTGGCCTCGGGGCCATCGTCGACGATGCCGCGGAAGCCGAGGGAATGATCGACATCCACACCGAAGTCCGAACCGGGCGGGCCATCGAGGGTCTGGTTGCCGCGCCACGGCAGGATGGTCAGCGCCATCGAACCGATGAAGATCACGCCGATCACGCCCCAGCCGTAGATCCCCAGCTGGGCGGGGGAGTAGCCCTCATAGGGCTCGGCAATCAGGGAGGTGATCTCCTGGAAGAGGATGATCGCCAGCACCACGGGGGTGATATTGGCGACGAAGATGCGCCAGGTGTTGCCCACGCGGAAGGAAGAGACGGCATTGAGGTGCAGTGCCAGCTCATCGGTGCGGTGCAGAATCCAGTCCACCACGATGATCGCGGCGATAGCGACGGCGACAATACCGATGTTGTTGGTGAACTTATCCACGATGTCAAGGGTGACCAGACCAGAGGTGGTGGGGAAGAAGATCATGGCGATCACAGCCATGGAGCCGCCCACCAGCAGCACAGCCTGCACGCGGGGAAGGTCGAACTTGTCCTGGAAGGCGCCGATGACCACCTCGAGCAGGGACTGCAGGGAGGTAATACCGGCGATCACGAGACAGGCGAAGAATACAACGCCGAAGACCGAGCCCCAGAGCCCGCCCATTTCCGAGATAACGGTGGGGAAGGCCACGAAGGCCAGGCCCGGGCCGGAGGAGGTGACCTCGTCCACGCCCACGCCCGCTTGGGTCGCCATGAATCCCAAGGTGGCGAATACGCCGATACCGGCCAGCACCTCGAAGGAGGAGTTAGCGAAGGCGGCCACCAGGCCGGTGCCGGTAAGGTTGGAGCGCGGCTTCAGGTAGGAGGAGTAGGTGAGCATGATGCCGAAGGCCACCGAGAGCGAGAAGAAGATCTGGCCATAGGCGGAGATCCACACCGTCGGGTTGCTCAGTGCCGACCAATCGGGTGTAAAGAAGGCGTTCAAGCCGGCGGCGGCGCCGGGCAGGGTGAGCGCGTAGATCACCATGCCGATGAACATCGCGGCCAGCACCGGGATCGCCCAGGTGGACAGGCGGCCAATGCCCTTATCCACGCCCAAAGCCAGCACGGCGAGGACCAGTACCCATACGACGGCGAGGACGATGGCGATCGGCCACACGAAGTTCAGGCTGTTGATGGAAGTGGCGTCAATCTGCAGGAAGTCGTTGAAGAAGTATTCCTCCGCATTATCGCCCCAGGACTTGCCGATGGAGCTAAACGCGTAGATGGCGGCCCACGCAATAATCACCGAGTAGTAGATGGTGATGAAGAAGGACACACCTACTTGGAACCAACCGACCGGCTCGGTCCAGGACTTCAGACGACGAAATGCCTTCGGTGCCGAGCCGCGGAAGCGGTGGCCAACGGCGAAGTCGAAGAACAGCAGCGGGATGCCCGCGGTAATCAAGGCGACGATATAGGGGATGAGGAAGGCGCCACCGCCGGACTGATAGGCAACATAGGGGAAGCGCCAGATGTTTCCTAGGCCCACAGCGGAGCCGATGGCAGCGAAGAGGAACGCCTGCCGCGAGGAGAATGTTTCGCGGCTCTGAGCGACCTCGGCGCTACCTGCGGTGCTCGTGGAGGTAGACATGTCTCGGTCTCTTTTCTACTGATTCCGATGCGCCGCAGTGTGCCGCGCACCTCACTCTCAAAGAAAGTTTCACATGGTGAGAAACTTGGTCTCACAATAACAGAGTCGGTACGGATATAAGAACAGCCTCTATAGAATTTCAGGGAAATCTAAGAAAAGCAGAGTGTCCCAGCTAGGAGGGCTGCCGAGGGGGTGTGGCTACACCCATCTGGGGGCGGTGGGCTTGCGAGGGATGTTGCTGCGCGCCGCGAATCTCGGGTCGCGGGAGCGAAGAGCAGAAAAATAGGGGCCGTATATAGTAATGCCCATCAATAAAGGCGTCGCAGTGGAGATTCACTCCAGTGCGGCGCCTGCGGAGATATACCCCGCCCAAGCTTTAGTGGTTGCGCTTCAGCGGCGAGAAGTGCACGGCCGTGGCCAGAATGCTGCCGATGATCGCACCGACCGCGAGCGAGTAGCCGGTATTAATCAACCAGCCGAGGAAGCTGTAGTGGCCGTGGGAGAGGGAATGCATTAGGTCCTCGGGGCCACGCCATCCCAGCTCGGCGACACCGTGGACGATAATATGCCCGCCGACCCAGAGCATGGCGAAGGTACCGATCACGCTAATCGCGGCCAGCACCTTCGGCATGGCGGCGACCAGTCCGCGGCCGAAGGCGGCGGCACCGGAGTTATCGGAGGAGGCGAGCTTAAGCCCCACATCATCCATCTTGACCAGGAGCGCCACCGCGCCATAGACCAGCGCGGTCAGGCCCATGGCCACCACCACGAGCACCGCGGTGCGCACCCCGAAGGTCAGGTGGGCCACCTGGTCGAGGGAGATCACCATGATCTCCGCGCTCAAAATGAGATCGGTGGCGATGGCGCTTTTCACCAGCTGGTCCTCATCCACGGACTTATTGGCGGAGGCGGGGGTTTGTTTGCCCTCCTCGCCGGTGGCTATCTCGACTACCTTTTCCATGCCTTCGAAGCAGAGAAAGGCACCGCCGACCATCAGGATCGGGTTGAGCAGCCAAGGCACCAGCCAGCTCAACAGCAGCGCCAGCGGCAAGATCACAATGAGCTTGTTAAAGAGCGATCCTCGGGCGATACGGAAAATCATGGGCAGCTCGCGCGAGGGGGAGACTCCGGCGACGAACTTCGGGGTCACAGCCGCATCATCGACCACCACGCCGGCGGCCTTGGTAGAAGTCTTGGCCGCGTGGACAGCCACATCGTCAATGTTTGCGGCGGCAGCCCGAGCGAGAAGGGAGACGTCGTCGAGAAGCGCTGCAAGCCCACCGGCCATGAGGAGGTCCTAACTAGATAGGGGGAAACGAGCGGTTGCTTAGGGTGCACTAGCCCCGCTAGTGTTGCAAGAGCCGTGTACCGGCGCCCGAACTCCGCACATTGTGCATGCACCAGCTTTGGCCTGTGCGTTTATCTTTGTGGGAGTCGCGCCGTTGCCTAAGCATACTAAATACTGACATTACCGCGGGTGCCCGCGCGCCATAGGCCGCGCTGGGGCTGAGAACACACCGTGTGAACCTGATCCGGGTAATTCCGGCGAGAGGGAGGGTACTTTTTCATGACATCATCAACCCAGCGCACCGCCTCGCGGTGGCGCGTCGTCGACATCGTGGTGGCCGCCGTATTGGGTGTGGCGACCGGTCTGATTTTCTGGATCTGGAATTCGGTGGGCTACGCCTGGTACACCGCCGCGGACGCGCTCACCCCTGGTTTGGGCGGTATCGCCGTGGGCGTGTGGCTGCTCGGCGGCGTTCTTGGCGGGCTTGTGATTCGCAAGCCCGGCGCCGCGATTTTCGTGGAGCTGCTCGCCGCCGCCGTCTCTGCCACCTTGGGTAGCCAGTGGGGGCCAGAAACCCTGTACTCCGGTCTGGCGCAGGGAATCGGCGCGGAGCTGATCTTCCTCATTTTTGCTTATCGACGCTTCACTCCCGTTGTGGCCATGCTGGCCGGTGCCGGCGCCGCAGTCGGGGCATTCCTGCTGGAGCTGGTGCTCAGCGCCAACTACGCCAAGTCGCTGCTTTTTAATATCACCTACCTTTCCACCCTGATCGTCTCCGGTCTCTTCCTCGCAGGTCTGCTCGGCTATGTGCTGGTGCGGGCGCTCGCAGCGGCTGGCGCCTTGGATCGTTTCGCGGTAGGCCGCGAACACCGCGCTGAAGTCTAAGCTGCCCGAACCGCATCCGCCGCAGTGCGTGGGTGCGTCGCCGCCCACGGCGAGTATCTCAAGGAAAGTGGCCCATGGTGAAGCACCCACACGGTCTGTCGCAGTTCAGCGACGCCGCTGCCCCTGTGCATGTGCGGGACTATTCCTGGCGGCACGGAGGACGAAAAAATCCCACGCTGCGCTCCATTAATCTGCAGATCGAGCAGGGTGAGCGGGTGCTCGTTTTAGGGCAGTCCGGAGCGGGCAAGTCCACGCTGCTGCACGCCATCGCCGGCGTGCTGGGCGGCGAGGATGAGGGCGATGAGCACGGCAGCATCACTGTTGCGGGGCGCTCGCCCGAGCAGGCCCGTGGCCTCGTGGGAATGGTGCTCCAAGACCCCGACTCGCAGGTCATTAGCTCGCGCGTGGGCGATGATGTTGCCTTTGGCTGCGAGAACCTCGGCGTGGAGCGCGCGGAGATCTGGCGGCGAGTACCCGAGGCACTCGAGCTGGTGGGTCTGCATCTGTCGCTGGATCATCCCACCGCGGAGCTTTCTGGCGGGCAGAAGCAGCGCCTCGCCTTGGCCGGGGTGATCGCGATGGGCGCGCGGGTGATTGTGCTCGACGAGCCCACCGCCAACCTCGATCCCACTGGGGTGCGCGAGGTCCGCGATGCGGTTATCGCCGTTGCCGAGCGCACCGGGGCGACACTCATCGTGGTGGAACACCGGGTAGACATCTGGCAGCAGTACCTCGATCGCACAGTGGTCGTGGGTGCTGCGGGCGATATCGCCGCCGATGGCCCCATCGACACTGTCATCGCCGAGCATGGTGCCGAACTGGCAGAGCAGGGAGTGTGGGTTCCCGGGGTGGAGCTTGATCTGCCCGCCGCCCACATCGTGCCGGTGAGCGCCGATGCGGCACTATCCGCCACGGATCTTATGGTGGGGTGGCAGAAGAACCAGCCGGTGGCGGGGCCGCTGAGTCTCAGCATTCCCGCCGGGCATTCCACCGTGATCACCGGCGATAATGGCGCCGGTAAATCGACGCTGGCGCTCAGCCTCGCCGGCCTGCTCCGGCCCGTGCGCGGGAGTGTGCGGGTGCACACACCGCAGCGCAGCGTCGATCCGCATCGCTTGCGCTCTGTCGCGTTGGCCCAAACCTTGGGCTATGTGTTTCAGGACCCCGAGCATCAATTTGTCGCCCGCACCGTGCGCGAGGAGTTGCTCGTGGGCCCGCGTGTGATTAGCGGCAATAAGCATCTGAAGGAGCATCCCCGAGTGGATGAGCTTTTAGAGCGGCTGCGGCTAGCCCACCTCGCCGAGGCCAATCCTTTTACTCTGTCCGGCGGACAAAAACGCCGCTTGTCTGTGGCGACGGCGCTGGTTGCCGCGCCGCAGGTCTTGCTGCTGGATGAGCCCACCTTTGGCCAAGACCGGCGCACCTTCACTGAATTGGTGTATCTGATCCGCGAGCTGGCCGATGAGGGCGTGGCGATCGCTTCCATCACGCACGATCAGCTCTTTATCGACGCGCTGGGGGATCACCGCATCCACCTGGATAAGCACGCGCCCGCACCCCACGCGGGGGAAGGGGCATCATGAGCGCGCGCGTGAACGTGCTCCGTGGCACCAATCCCGTCACCCGGCTGCTGGGGGTGCTCTTTCTTACGACACCACTGCTCATCAGCGTGGACTGGGTATCGGCCGGGGTGGCGCTGCTCTGCACCCTCGCGGTGACGCCGCTGTGCGGGATGTCCTGGCTTCAGCTGGCTCGCCGCGGCTGGCCGATTCTGGCTGTCACGCCCATTTCGGGTATCTCCATGGCCCTCTATGGCCGGCCTGAAGGTACCGAATATGCCAGTTTCCTCTTCGCCCACATCACGGACAACTCCCTCGAGCTGGCGCTGGCGATCATGCTGCGCGTGCTCGCCATCGGTCTGCCCGTGGTGCTCGTCTCTTACAAAGTCGATCCCACCGATTTCGGTGATGGGCTGGCCCAAGTGCTGAAACTGCCTGCCCGCTTCGTCATCGGTTCGGTGGCCGGCGTGCGTTTGATGAGTCTTTTCCAACGCGACTGGCGGGCCCTAGAGCGGGCGCGCCGCTCGCGCGGGCTCGGCGATCGCGGCCGCGTCACCCGCTTCTTCGGCCAGATCTTCGCCCTGCTCGTCCTAGCTCTGCGCCGCGGTTCCAAGCTCGCCACCGCCATGGAAGCCCGCGGTTTCGGCAGCGAGCACGAGCGCACCTGGGCGCGGGAATCGACCATGTCCGGCCGCGACTACGCAATCTTGCTCGCCTGTCTGGCCATTTCCTTTGTGGCGCTCGGGGTGTCCATCGCCAGCGGCGCTTTCCGTTTCCTCGGGGCTTAAGATGCCACGCACTGTGCTTATCGACGGCCGCTCTGGGGCGGGCAAAACCACCCTGTCGCGATGGTTGGCCGACTGTGGCGGCGCCCAGCTGGTGCACCTCGATGATCTCTACCCGGGCTGGAATGGGCTGGCCGCCGCCGGTGCGATCGTTGCCACCGATGTGTTGGCACCCATCGCGCCGGGGTACCACCGCTGGGACTGGGAGCAGGGGCGGGCAGGGCAGTGGCGGAGCCTTAAGGCCACCGCGCCACTGATTGTGGAAGGCTGCGGTGCCATCACCCCCGCCACTGTTGCGGCCGCCCGAGCGCGCGGTCCGGTGGCCACGATCTTCCTCGATCTCGACGCTGCCGAGCGCAAGCGGCGGGCGCTCGAGCGCGATCCGGGCTATGCGGCCTATTGGGATATGTGGGCGGCACAGGAGGATCGGCATATTCATTCCGTGCTGCCGTGGCAGGATGTGGACTTTTCCCGCGCACCCTAGCTAATTACCCCCGTGTGAGGGCGGTTTCTGGGGACCTATAGAAATATTTTCCGGCCCCCTACAAGGGGTGGAGGTTAAGGTAGCTAAGTTGTAACACACAGTTTGCTAAGAACTTTTCGTGTTTAGCTCTCAGGCAAACTAAGATGTGACGTGCCGCAAAGGCGATCGTCATAACCGATGACGTCACCATATGCATGACCTACCTCGAATGGGAGAACTAACGCCATGACGCTAAAGAAGTCGCTGGCCATCCTTGGCGCCGCGTCGCTCACACTGGGCCTCGCTGCGTGCTCGGATGATAATGGCTCTGGCGGGGGAAGCGGAGCTGATTACATCCGCGCCAACGGATCCGAGCCACAGAACCCACTGATTCCGGCTGACACCAATGAGACCGGTGGTGGCCGCATTATTGACCTCATTAACACCGGTCTCGTCTACTACGACACCGAGGGTGAAGTTCATAACGATCTCGCCGACTCCATCGAGTTGGAGGGCGATAAGACCTATCGCGTGAAGCTCAAGGAGGGCAAGAAGTTCTCCGACGGCACCGAGATCAAGGCCGAGAACTTTGTGAAGGCCTGGAACTACGCCATGGAGAACGAGCAGCTCTCCGCCTACTTCTTCGAGCCCATCATGGGCTATGAAGACGGCGCCTCCGAGATGGAGGGGCTGAAGGTAGAGGACGACTACACCTTCACCATTGAGCTGCAGCAGCCCGAGTCTGACTTCCCGCTGCGCCTTGGCTATTCCGCCTTCTTCCCGCTTCCCGACGTCGCCTTCGAGGACATGGACGCCTTCGGCGAGTCCCCAGTGGGTTCCGGTCCCTACAAGCTCGAAGAGTGGAACCACCAGCAGGACGCCCTCATCGTCCCGAACGAGTACTACGACGGTGAGCGTGCCGCGAAGAACGACGGCGTGCGCTTCACCTTCTACCCGCAGCAGGACGCCGCGTACGCCGATCTTCTCTCCGGCAACCTCGATGTCCTAGATGCCGTGCCGGATTCCGCCTTCTCCACCTATGAGGAAGAGCTCGGCGACCGCGCGGTGAATCAGCCCGCCGCCGTGTTCCAGTCCTTCACCATCCCGGAGAGCCTAGAGCACTTCAGCGGTGAGGAGGGAAAGCTGCGTCGTGAAGCCATCTCGATGGCGGTGAACCGCGATGAGATCACCGACAAGATCTTCCTCGGCACCCGCACCCCGGCGAAGGACTTCACCTCTCCGGTGATCGACGGCTATGACCCCGATCTCCAGGGCGAAGAGGTGCTGAACTTCAACCCAGACCGCGCCAAGGAGCTGTGGGCTGAGGCCGATGAGATCGCTCCCTTCGAGGGCACCTTCGAGATCGCCTATAACGCCGATGGTGGCCACCAGGCATGGGTGGATGCTACGGCCAACTCCCTGAAGAACGTGCTCGGCATCAACGCCCAGGGCAAGCCCTACCCGGACTTCAAGTCCCTGCGCGATGAGGTGACCAACCGCGAGATCACTGCTGCCTTCCGTACTGGCTGGCAGGCTGATTACCCGGGCCTGGGTAACTTCTTGGGGCCGTTGTACGCCACTGGCGCCAGCTCCAACGATGGTGACTACTCCAACAAGGACTTCGACGCCAAGCTCGATGAGGCTGCCGGCGCCGGATCTGTGGAAGAAGCCACCCCGCTCTACAACGAGGCCCAGGAGATCCTGCTTAAGGATCTGCCCGCGATCCCGCTGTGGTACTCCAACGTCACCGGCGGCAGCGCCGACACCGTGGAGAACGTGGTCTTCAACTGGAAGTCCGTCCCCGTCTACGAGCAGATCACCAAGAAGTAGTCTGTTCTCGCCTGCGCCTGCGGCGGTGCAGCCCAGCTTGTGTACCCACGGGCGGGGCGGCACTACCGGGCGCAGCACTCGCTTTTAATCCCCAGCACCCCTGGTGCCCTTGGGATGAGTCTCCGAAAGGACGTTGCGCTCTGAATAGTCACAGTTCTCAACGCTCATACGGTGTCATCCGCAGCGGCCAGGGGTGCTGGTGTGTGAAGCTTTGGTAATTTAAAGCGATAGTCTCGCCTGTCTCACTGCACCCCCGAGCTCCCCGTGCATCACAGGACAATCGGATCGGCCAGCGGTGATGGCTTGCGGGAGGATCGACGCGTCAACCGCGCTACCTAACCTAGAAAGTCCTCGCCTATGCTGCGCTATGTGGGGCGCCGCGTTCTGCAGATGATTCCGGTGTTTATCGGAGCGACTCTGCTGATCTATGCGCTCGTATTCCTCATGCCGGGTGATCCTGTGCAAGCCCTAGGTGGTGACCGTGGACTATCCGAATCCGCGGCTCAACGCATCAGGGAAGAGTACAACCTGGATAAACCCTTCCTCGTCCAATACCTGCTCTACATCAAGGGCATCTTTACTCTTGACTTTGGCACCACCTTCTCTGGCCAGCCTGTGTCCTCGGTGATGGCCAATGCCTTCCCCGTGACCATCAAGCTCGCCTTCATGGCTCTGGCCTTCGAGACCATCTTCGGCATTCTCTTCGGCGTGGTCGCTGGTATCCGCCGCGGTGGTTTTTTCGACTCCACCGTGCTGGTGCTGTCGCTGCTCGTGATTGCCGTTCCCACCTTCGTGATCGGCTTCGTGCTGCAATTCATGGTGGGCGTGAAGTGGGGGCTATTGCCCACCACGGTTGGCCCCAATGAGTCCTTCGAGGCGCTGCTTATGCCCGCGATCGTGCTGGGCGCGGTGTCCTTCGCCTATGTGTTGCGCCTGACGCGGCAGTCCGTGAGCGAGAATCTCACCGCCGACTATGTGCGTACCGCCCGCGCCAAGGGCCTGAAGGACAGCACGGTGATGAGCCGCCACGTGTTGCGTAATTCCTTGATTCCCGTCGCCACCTTCCTCGGCGCGGATCTCGGTGCCCTCATGGGTGGCGCCATCGTGACCGAGGGCATCTTCGGTATCAACGGTGTCGGCGGTTCCATTTACCAAGCCATCCTCAAGGGCGAACCCGCCACCGTGGTGTCCTTCACCACCGTGCTGGTGCTCGTCTACATTGTGGCCAACCTGCTCGTGGATTTGATCTACGCCGTGCTCGATCCGAGGATTCGCTATGCCTAAACCATCTCCCGCACACCTCAACCCCGAGAAGAACCTCCAAGGCCCCGCCTTTGAGACGAAGAAGGGCCAAGAACACTTCGTTGACGCCGTGGATGAAACCGGCCTCGGTGCTGTCGACGCGGTGGCCGATGAGTCCGCACCGACCTCCCTGTGGGGCGAGGCGTGGCAAAACCTGCGTCGCCGTCCTCTGTTCTGGACCTCGGCCGTACTCATGCTCGCCGCCATCGTGCTCGCTTTGGTCCCGCAGTTGTTTACCAGCGTAGATCCGCAGACCTGCGAGCTCGCCAACTCCCTCCAGGGGCCCACGGATGGTCACCCCTTTGGTTTCGACCGCCAGGGCTGTGACATTTTCGCCCGCACCATCTACGGGGCGCGCGCCTCGGTGCTCGTCGGCGTGCTCACCACGATGTTCGTCGTGGTGCTCGGCGTGCTCATCGGTGCTACCGCCGGCTATCTCGGCGGCATCGTGGACTCCATCTTCTCCCGTATCACCGACGTTTTCTTCGCGCTGCCGCTGGTGCTGGCTGCCATCGTGGTGATGCAGATGTTTAAGGATCATCGCACGGTATTCACCGTGATCGTGGTACTCGGCCTCTTCGGCTGGACCTCGATCGCCCGCATCACTCGCGGTGCCGTGATGAGCGTGAAGAATGAAGAGTTCGTTACCGCCGCCCGCGCCTTGGGCGCATCGCGCACCAAGATCCTGTTTAGCCACATCCTGCCCAATGCGGCGGCGCCGATCATCGTCTACGCCACCGTGGCTCTGGGTACCTTCATCGTGGCGGAAGCCACGCTGTCCTTCCTGGGTATCGGTTTGCCCTCGACGGTGGTCTCCTGGGGTGGCGACATCTCGCGCGCTCAGGCCTCGCTGCGCACCCAGCCGATGGTGCTCTTCTACCCGGCTGTGGCGCTGGCGACGACCGTGCTCAGCTTCATCATGATGGGTGACGTTGTGCGCGACGCCCTCGATCCGAAGGCAAGGAAGCGATAATTATGACGAATACTACGCCCCCTGCCGGCACCGATAGCTCCGCCGAGGTGGATCGTTCCGTGCCGCTATTGACCTTCGAAGATCTCAAGATTTCCTTCGAGTCCACCACCGGCACCGTGGACGCCGTGCGCGGCATTAACCTCGCCATCTATCCTGGGCAGTCCGTGGCGATCGTGGGCGAGTCCGGCTCCGGTAAGTCCACCGCCGCCATGTCCATCCTCGGGCTCTTGCCTGGCACCGGAAAGATCACCGGCGGTTCCATTACCTTCGACGGCCAGGACATCACCGATGTCTCCGAGAAGGAGCGCCAAGAATACCGGGGCAAGATGATCGGCCTGGTGCCGCAGGACCCGATGAGTAACCTCAACCCCGTGTGGCGCATCGGCACCCAGATCAAGGAATCCTTGCGCGCCAATAACGTGGTGGATCCGAAGGAGTACGACGCGCGAGTCGCTGAGCTGCTCGAGGAGGCGGGTCTGCCGGACGCGGAGCGCCGCGCCAAGCAGTATCCCCACGAGTTCTCCGGCGGTATGCGCCAGCGCGCCCTGATCGCCATGGGCCTGGCCGCGCATCCCAAGCTGCTCATCGCCGACGAGCCCACCTCGGCTCTCGACGTGACGGTGCAAAAGCGCATCCTGGACCACTTGGGAACCCTCACCGAGGAACTCGGCACTGCCGTGCTGTTTATCACCCACGATCTGGGTCTTGCCGCCGAGCGCGCCGAGCACCTCGTGGTGATGCACCGCGGCCGCATCGTGGAGTCGGGTCCCTCGCTGAAGATTCTGCGCAACCCGCAGCACCCCTATACCCGTCGCCTTGTCGACGCCGCCCCCTCGCTGGCCTCCGCCCGCATTCAGCAGGCACAGCAGCAGGGTGTGGAGTCCACGGACAAGCTCAGCAGCGATCACTCGCAGGTAGAGGACGAGGTGATCCGCGTGGAGAACCTCACCAAGATCTTTGATGTTCGCGGCGCGCGCGGCGCTAAGAAAGAACTGCGGGCTGTTGATGATGTCAGCTTCGGGCTGCGCACCGGCACCACCTTGGCGCTGGTGGGCGAGTCCGGCTCGGGTAAGTCCACGGTGGCGAACATGGTGCTGAACCTGCTCGACCCCACCGAGGGAAAGGTGTATTACAAGGGCACCGATCTGTCTACCTTGGGCCGCAAGGAGCTTTTCGATATGCGCCGCAAGCTCCAGGTGGTGTTCCAGAACCCCTATGGTTCGCTCAACCCGATGTATTCGATCTACCGCTGTATCGAGGAGCCGCTGAAGGTACACAAGGTGGGCAACCGCGAGCAGCGGGAGAAGCGCGTCGCCGAGCTGCTGGATGTGGTGCAACTGCCGCGCTCGACCATGCGCCGCTACCCTAATGAGCTTTCAGGCGGTCAGCGCCAGCGCATCGCTATTGCCCGCGCCTTGGCGCTGCAGCCGGAAGTGATCGTGTTGGACGAGGCCGTCTCCGCCCTGGACGTGCTGGTGCAAAACCAGATTCTGCAGCTGCTGACGCAGCTTCAGGATGAGTTCAATCTCTCCTATCTGTTCATCACTCACGATCTCGCCGTGGTGCGCCAGACTGCCGATGACATCGTGGTCATGCAAAACGGCAAGGTAGTCGAGCAGGGCAGCGCGGACGATATCTTCGATCACGCCCAGCAGGACTACACTCGGAATCTCATCGATTCAGTGCCTGGGCTCGGCATCGAGCTCGGAGCAGGGGAGTAAGCCCCGCACCCACAACGCCACAAGGGCCGCCGCAGTACGTGCTGCGGCGGCCCTTGTGGCGCTATCTAGGGGAGAATCAGGCGGGGTCGATGATCTCCTCGAGTTTCTCTGTGGGGCGAGCAATAACCACCCCGGAGGCACTACGCACAAAGGGTCGTTCGATCAGCGTCGGGTGGGCGAGCATGGCCGCGATAAGTTCATCCTCCGGCGTCTCGGGGCTCAGCCCTAGCTCGGCATACTCGGATTCGCCGGTGCGGATAGCCTCATGCGGGCGCAGGCCAGCATCCGCGAGCAGGCTGCGGAGCGTCTGTTCGTCGGGGGTGTCCTCGAGATAGCGCACGATGGTCGGCTCGATGCCGTGATCGCGCAGATACTGCAGCGCAGCGCGGGACTTGGAACAGCGGGGATTGTGATAGATCACGGTCATGCCGCCAAGGCTACCGGTGTGGAGCGTGGCGTCGTCAAGCGAATGAGCAGCCCGCAGGAGTGAGGGTGACGTTGTCCGCCCACTCGAGGGTGATACCGCGCGAGCGCAGCCACTGGTGGACGTCATCGCCGTAGCGGGTGATGCCTTCCACGGCGGTGAGCGTGCGATCGATGGCGCGCTCAGCCTCGGAGGCGGTGATGAGCCCAGCGGAGGTGGCGGCGGCGAGCTCGTCGATGTCGAGCACGTCGATGGGGGTGCCCGTGGTGGCCACGAGATCCACGTAGAGATCCCGTGTGGTCCAAGTGGAGCCCTCGCGGTTGATGTCTGCGATGTCGATATAGAGCTCTTGGTCTACATCCACCCCGGGACGGAAGTGAAAGATGTTGGCGCGCAGGCCGAGATCGGGCAACAGCCACGATTCGAGATAGCCGAAGCGGGGATGATCCGCCCCGCGCGCCATGTACAGCCCGAAGTCGGTTTCGGTGTAGGTATCCACCGCGCGCAGGTAGCCCTTGGGGTCCGTGTTGGTCAGCGCGGAGACGTCAAAGGTCTCCTGCTTCACGGGATGGAGATCCACAGTGGAGCCTCCATCCTGCGCATCGGGCTGGGAGGTGGACATGAGATACCTGCGCAGTTGCTCTTAGACCGTGAAGATCGCGGCGGTGGGGGCGAAGTGGCAGGCAGTCTCGGAGGTATTCACGGTGCCCTCGAGAACGGCGATGATGGTGCCCTTGCCGGTGGCTGCCGTGCCGTTGAGGGTGGCGGGGCCGTCGGGGTTGAGGCCGCCATTGCCCAGGCGGGAGGTGCCGAACTGCAGGGTGTCGATATTCATCCAGTGCACGTTGAGTGCGTCCTGCTGCTCTGCAGCCAGGCCCGGGGTGCCAAGTGCGGTGAACACGAAGCCGGCCTCGTCGGCGGGAACACCCGGCAGCGGCAGATCGGCCGGCCCGGGAACAGCGATGGCGGTGCCCACGGCGGTGTGCTCGCCGCCGATGCAGGAGCCAGCGATGGTGGGCCAGTAGAACTGGGTGAACTCGGGGGTGTTCTCCGGCTTCAGCAGCGGCGCACCCGCGGGGGAGTGGCCACCCTCGTAGAACTCCACGGCGGCGATCACGGCGTTGCGCAGCTGCTCGGGGATGAAGGGCTGGTTGGCGAAAGCGCGGGCCTGAGCCAGCACCTCAGGGGCGGGGCGGCTGAGATCGTCGATCAGCTGCGGATTGGTAATGACGGGAATCGTCATATCGGAGCTGGTCTGCGCGGTGGCCAGCGGGGCGGAAAGCGTGGCGCCAACGGTCAGGGCGGCAGCGCAGGCGACGGCGATCGGGGTACGGAGTTTCACGGGGTTTCAGTGTCCTTTCTTGGAAGCTGTACATGCGACGGGCACAAAGCTCTAGTCCACAGACTTCACTTAAACCACATTAGTCACAACAGTCACAATACTAATACATTTCTCAGAGTGAGGCTAGGCCTGTGTTCACTATCATCGTCGCAGCTGCGGGCGGAGCAGGCCTGGGCCTGCGGGGTATCCGCACCGGGGCGGCGTCGTCACGCGCAACGGCCGCAGTAGCTACCGCACTCTGTGAAGCCATAAGAGGATGTGTCACTGTCGGAATAGATAGGTTTTTGTTGCCATTTCGTTACAATCTACTCTAAAAGATGTGGTATCGCCGGAAAAGGGGGTACACTCGGCTAGTCGTTGCCCACGTATGACGCGTGGGCGACAGGCGCGCGTGCTTCTTCATCGTCTGCGCGCCGCGATCACCATCTATATTGCAGGAGTACACACAAGCCCGTGAGCGAAAACAACACTACCGCGCGCACCGAATTCCGAAACGTCGCCATTGTCGCACACGTTGACCACGGCAAAACCACCCTCGTCAACGCCATGCTCGAACAATCCGGCGCCTTCGGTGACCACGGCGAGATCGCCGATCGGGTGATGGACTCCGGTGACCTGGAGAAGGAAAAAGGCATCACCATTCTGGCCAAGAACACCTCCATTCGGCGTGTGGGCCAGGGCAAGAATGGCGAAGATCTCATTATTAATGTCATCGACACCCCCGGCCACGCCGACTTCGGCGGTGAGGTGGAGCGTGCGCTGTCCATGGTCGATGGCGTGGTGCTGCTCGTCGACGCCTCCGAGGGCCCGCTGCCCCAAACCCGCTTCGTGCTGGGCAAGGCCTTGGCGGCGAAGATGCCGGTGATTATCTGCGTGAACAAGACCGACCGCCCCGATGCCCGCATCGACGAGGTGGTCGAAGAATCCCAGGACCTGCTGCTCGAGCTGGCCTCCACCCTCGAGGATGAGGAAGCCCAGCAGGCCGCCGAGACGTTGTTGGATCTGCCGGTGCTCTACGCCTCCGGCCGCGCCGGCACCGCCTCCACCGAGAACCCCGGTGATGGCAATGTGCCGGATGCGAAGGATCTGCAGGAGCTCTTCAACGTGCTCTACGATGTGCTGCCCGAGCCCTCGGCCGATATCAACGCCCCGCTGCAGGCCCATGTGACCAACCTGGACTCCTCTTCTTTCTTGGGCCGTATCGGCCTAGTGCGCGTGCACGCCGGCGTGTTGAAGAAGGGCCAGCAGGTGGCATGGATTCACTACGACGATGAGGGCAATCAGCACACCAAGACCGTCAAAATTGCCGAGCTTCTTTCCACAGAGGGCATGCAGCGCGTGCCCGCCAAGGAGGTTATCGCCGGCGATATCGCGGCTATCTCCGGTATCGATCAGGTGATGATCGGCGACACCCTCGCCGATGTGGAGAATCCGACCCCGCTGCCGCGCATCACCGTGGATGAGCCGGCGATCTCCATGACCATCGGCGTTAATACCTCGCCGATGGCCGGTCGCGGCGGTGGCGATAAGCTCACCGCCCGCGTGGTAAAGGCCCGCCTCGAGCAGGAGCTCATCGGTAACGTCTCCCTGCGCGTGCTGCCCACCGAGCGTCCCGACGCCTGGGAGGTGCAGGGCCGCGGCGAGATGGCGCTGTCCGTGCTGGTGGAAACCATGCGCCGTGAAGGTTTCGAGCTCACCGTGGGTAAGCCCCAGGTGGTGCCCAAGACCATCGACGGCAAGATCCACGAGCCCTTCGAGCACATGGTCATCGACGTGCCCGCCGAATTCCAGGGTGCCGTGACCCAGCTGCTAGCCGGCCGCAAGGGAATCATGATGTCCATGGACACCACCGGAAGCGACTGGGTACGCATGGAATTCGAGGTGCCCGCCCGCGGTTTGATCGGCTTCCGTACCGTGTTCATGACCGATACCAAGGGCACCGGCATCGCCAATCACTACTCGGATGGCTACCGCCCCTGGGCCGGCGAGATCAAGGATCGCGCCTCCGGTTCCTTGGTGGCCGATCGCTCCGGTCAGGTCACCACCTATGCGCTGATGCAGCTGGCTGATCGTGGCCAGTTCTTCGTGGAGCCCGGCATGGAGGCCTACGAGGGCATGGTTGTGGGGCAGAACAACCGTGATGAGGACATGGACGTCAACATCACCAAGGAGAAGAAGCTCACCAATATGCGCTCCGCGACGGCGGATGCCACCTTTACCCTGGCTAAGGCGCATGTGCTCTCCCTCGATGAGGCCATGGAGTTCTGTGGCCAAGACGAGTGCGTGGAGGTGACCCCAGAGCGCATTCGCGTGCGCAAGGTGATTCTCTCTGCCACCGACCGTGGCCGCGCCCGTGCCCGAGAGAAGGCCCGCAACAAGTAGCGCGACTTCTCGGCCGCGGGGCCCTAGCCGCTAGACTCATGAGGGTGATCAATGTGCTTCGCCGTGCCTCGCTTTGCTGCACCAGCGTGGTCGTCGCTCTCAGTATTGCCAGCTGTGCAGCCAATCCGGGCCCACCGCCGGTGGAGGAAGTGGAGCGGACGATCAGTACCACGTCCTCCTCCACGCCGCCGGAGCGCCCCGAGGACATCGATCCCGCTGAGCGGAACAAGATCATCGTGGGCATGGATCCCTTGCTCAACGGTTTTAACCCGCACCTGATCGCCGATTCCACGCCTTTTGTGGAATCAATGGCAGCGCTGGTGTTGCCCAGTGCCTTCGTCGGCGGTGAGCTCAATTCCTCTTTGCTCACCAGCGCCGAGGAGATTGAACCGGTCGGCGACGCGGTGCAGACGGTGCGCTATCAGATCAGCACCGCGGCCCAATGGTCTGATGGCACCCCTATCACCGGCTCCGATTTTCAATACCTGTGGGAATCCATCGTCTCCACCCCGGGCACGACTGACACCGCTGGCTATCGCCAGATCTCCAGCATTCGTGTCAGCAATGGCGGCAAGTCCGTGGCCGTGGACTTTGGTCACCGCGTGGAGCAGTGGCAGAGGTTGTTCACGCACCTACTGCCGAGCCATATTTTCCTCACCGGTACCGATGGATTCGACCGCGTTCTGGCCAATACCATGCCGGTCTCCGGTGGGCGTTATCAAGTCTCCTCCGTTGACAGACAGCGCGGCGAGGTAGTGCTGTCGCGGAATGATCGCTACTGGGGACTGCAGCCCGCGAAGATCGAAAGGCTCATTTTCCGCGAGATTCGCTCGGCCGGTAGCGCCGCCGAGATGATGCGCCGCGGCCAAATGGATCTGGCCGATCTCTCGCTGGAGGAGACCACCGAACCCGCCCTGAAGCTCGTACCCAGGGTGGAAACCGCCACCCGCGTCTATCATCGCCGACTCGACGTGGTGTTCAACACCACGGCCCCCACTCTGGACACCCCGGCGAAGCGGGCCGGTTTCATCAGGCTTATCGACGCCCCCCTCGTGGCCAAGCTCGCCACCGGCCGCAGTACGCATCTCGGGCTGGCGGATCCCAGCGAGTTCCCGCAGCCAGAGATAGAACCGGAGGCGCTGCCCAGCGGCCGCTCCGTAATCTTGGGCGTGGATGCCGCCGATGACGAGGCCGTGACGGCGGCGCGGTCCATCAGCGATCTCGCCGCGCAGCAGGGAATCGATGTGAACGTGATTCTCTCCACCACCGCCGAGCTCTTTAGCACCCTCATGCCCGAGGGGCATATCGACGGTATCGTCACCCACTCCCGCACAGAGCAAACTCCCATCGGGCTCGCGACCCGCTATCTGTGTGGGGTGGCCGTGACGCAGCTGTGCGATAGCGATCTCGATGCCACGCTGCGCGAGTATCTCGCCGGCGCGGTGGATGACACCGCCGCCACCGAGGCGGTGCGGGCGGTGGAAAATCGCGATATCCTGACCTATCCGCTGTCCTATACCATCCGCCTTGATGCGGCAGGGGCGCGTATTATCGGCCCCGCCTCCACTTTCGCTGAGTGGCCCGTTGATCCTTATGCTGGGCGACTCGCCGGCGCCGCCAGCTGGAGCGTGCGCCAAGGCCTAGACCCCAGTCGTATCGGCACCCCTGAGGAGAACACCGAAACCCCATGATCACCACTGTGCAGTCCGAGACGCCCTTAAGTGACGTCACCGTTCTTGCTGTCCACGCCCATCCTGATGATGAGGCCATCTGGACCGGCGGGCTCCTCGCCCATCTGGCGCGCCGCGGCGCAAATGTCATCGTGGTCACCTGCACCTTGGGTGAACAGGGAGAGGTGATTGGTGATCCCTACCAGAACTTAGTCGCCGAGCACTCCGATCAGCTGGGCGGTTTCCGTATTCGCGAGCTCCAGGAATCGCTGGCGGCCCTCGGGGTGCGCGGGATTCACCTCGGCGCCCCAGGGCAGTGGCGAGACTCCGGTATGGCCGGCGATCCTTCCGCGGCGCACCCGCGGGCCTTGGTGAATAACCTAGATCAGGCCACCGAGCAGCTGCGGGAACTCATTGCCGAGTACCGCCCTGAGCTGTTGATCACTTATGGCCCGGATGGCGGCTATGGCCACCCGGACCACATTGCGGCGCACACCATCACCCACCGGGCCGCCCCGGAGCACACCCGCATCCTCTGGGCGGTGACGCTGGAGGAGGACCTCGAGGCCGGCTTCGCGGGAATCCGCTCCATTCCGCAGACGTGGCGCCGCGCCGATGCGGAGATCGCGCGGGTCGAGCACGCCGATATTCGCTTGGCCCTGACCCCTGCGGAGCAGGCCCAGAAGGTGGCGGCGATGAAGGCCCACGCTACCCAGATCTGGATCGCCGACGGCTCCGTGAGCGCCACCAACCCGGTGCCCGCGCATGCTGCGGCAGATACTCCTGTGTTTGCGCTATCGAATCTCATTGCCCAGCCGGTGACGGCGAGCGAGAGCTATCAGATTGGTGCGGGGCCACAGCTGCCGAGTGACGTCACGGATGTACTCGATGGGGTGAGTGAGGTCTATCGGCTCGGCGAGGATGCACTGGCACACCTTCCGTACTGTGGGAAGGAGGACTAAGCGATGAAGCTCAGCCATCCACAGCGATACACCTACGCCGAGCACAGCACCGGTGAAATCGCCGGTGGCCTCCTGTGGTTATCGGTGGGGTCGCTGGTGTCGGTGCTGTTGGAGGTGGTCTATTTGGGCACATGGATCACACTGCCGGGCGGGAACTCGATTCCTTTTCCCTACACCATCGTGATCGCCTTCTTCTTCACGGCGGTGCTGACCCGCACGGCGCGGCTGTGGACAGAGAACATGCTCGCGGCGGCACTACCGGCGATCGTGTGGGTGTCAGGTTATATGATCCTAACTTTTTCGGTGTCGGTGACTGGGGATATGCTTGTCGGGTCTAGTTTGCGCTCGGTGTTGTTACTTGCCGCTGGAATCGCGGGCGGTCTCATGCCGTTGTGGCAGAAAAGCCCGCGGCCCCCGCGCCCCGATGCGCACACCACACAACCATAGTTGTCACACATTTTCAGGAGTTAGCTCACATGACGTACACCATCGCTCAGCCTTGCGTCGACGTGATGGACCGGGCGTGCGTGGAAGAATGCCCGGTGGACTGCATCTACGAGGGCAAGCGTTCGCTCTACATCCACCCGGATGAGTGCGTGGACTGCGGCGCCTGCGAGCCGGTGTGTCCCGTGGAGGCTATTTTCTACGAGGACGATGTGCCGGATGAGTGGATTGACTACAACGACGCCAATGCCGCCTTCTTCGATGACCTCGGCTCGCCCGGCGGCGCTGCCAAGCTCGGCGCCCAGGACTTCGATCCGCCATTGGTCTCCGAGCTACCTCCCCAGGCTTAAAGGTTCAGGGAGGCTCTCATCGTGACCGCGCGTTCCCGCCAGCCCTTGGCCCGCCGCCTTCCCGCCTTCCCGTGGGATAGCCTCGGGCCCATTAGCGAGCGCGCCCACGCCCACCCCGAGGGAGCCATCGACCTGACAGTGGGCTCGCCGGTCGATCCCGTGGCCGAACCCATCGCCGAGTCCCTGCGCGCCCACGCCACCCATCCCGGCTATCCGCCGACTCTGGGCACTCCGGCGCTTATCGACGCCATCTCGCAGTCACTGCACCGCCGTTATGGGATACAGCCCGTTCCCGCGGCCGCGATTGTGCCCGTGGTTGGCACCAAAGAACTCATCGCCCAGCTACCGTGGCTGCTGGGCCTCGGATCCGACCACCGCATCGCCGTACCGGCGATCGCCTATCCCACCTACGATATCGCCGCCCGGCTGTGTGGGGCGCGCGTCGAGGTGGCCGAAGAAGTCGCGGATATCATCGCCTCCGATGCGGACTTCGTCTATATCAACTCGCCATCTAACCCCACCGGCCGTGTCCGTAGCGCCGCCGAACTCACGGAACTGGTGGCGTGGGCGCGCGAGACTGGGACGATTATTGCCTCCGACGAGTGCTATCTCGGCTTGGACTATTCTGGGCGGGCCCGCTCCATCGCCCACCCCGAGGTGTGCGGGGAGAGCCTCGAGAACCTCATCGTGATTCATTCGCTGTCGAAGACTTCGAATATGGCCTCCTATCGAGCAGGTTTCATCTTCGGCGACAGCGGCCTGCTGGGCGAGGTGGCCGAGGTGCGCAAGCACTGTGGCCTATCGCTGCCTTGGGCGGTGCAACACGCCATGGTGTGCGCGCTGAGCAGCGAGGAGCATGAGCAGCAGCAGTACGAGGTCTATCGCCGCCGCCGCGAGACGCTGCGCGCCGCCCTCGACGCCGCGGGGCTGCAGGTGGACTATTCCGATGCTGGGTTGTACTTCTGGGTCACTCAAGGGCGCAGCGCCCAAGAGACCGTGGAGGCCTTCGCGGATCTGGGAATTATCACCGCGCCGGGCACCTTCTATGGCGATAACGAGCAATGCCGCAGCCATGTGCGCTTATCTATCACTGCCAGCGATAGTGCGATCGAGGCGGCTGCACGGCGCCTCGCGGGAGGCTTCGGCCGAGCGCCGGCCTAGGCCATAACCCGCGCCCAGGCGCCACTCAGGGTTCCTATTCTGCGGCATGCAGCGGGTAAACTCTGGATGAACACCAGCGGGTGGATACCCGCCTTAGCCGCATTCAACATGGCATTCGCTAGGGGAGAGAGTAGTGACTAACCACCAGGTAGCCCAGCCGCGCAGCGGTTCGGGGGCCTCACGCTATCGCCGCAATTTCCGGCAATTCCTCAAGTTTGGCATTGTCGGCGCCTCCGGCGTTGTGGTGAACTTCCTCACCGTGGTGGTAGTGAAGAAAATCCTCGACGGCGGCTTCGGTATTCACGAAGAAGACGCCGCCATGAACCTGCTAGACACCCAGTTCCACATCCGCTGGTTCCACATCATCTTGACCATCGCCTTCCTGGTGGCCAATATGTCGAACTTCCAGCTCAACCGGATGTGGACCTTCCGCAGCTCGCACCGGCCTCCCTGGCTGAAGCAGTTCATCCCCTTCCTCGTCGCCGGGCTCGGGGCGCTGGTAGTCACCCAGGTAGTGTCCACCTTGCTCATCAACCCGGAATCGCCCGTGGCTCTGCCCTCGGATATCTTCGATGGCTCCACAGGGCTGCGCACCAAGCTCTACTGGGCGGCCCTAGCCGGTACGGCGGTGGCCATGCCGGTGAATTTCGTGGTGAATAAGCTGTGGACCTTCAGAAAAACACGGGTCGTACTGGAGCAGGCCCCGGTCTAGCTGGGTCGCCGCATCTCCGCGAACTCAAGCAGATAGACCACACCCCGAGCAGCCTGCATATCAGGCGTCTCGGGGTGTGGTGCGTGTGGAGGCCAGCCTAGGGCTTGTGTCCCCACACTCTGCTGCGTAGTTACTTCTTTCGCGCCGAACGCTTCGTGAGGAAGGACAGGGCGACAAGCGCCAGGGTCAGTACCGTCACGGAGCTGACTTGGGGGCGGGAGGAGGCGTCGAAAAGCATGAGAATGGTCAGCCCTGCCAGCATGGCGAGGGTGACCCAGCCGAGCCACGGATAGCCCCACATGCGGACCGAGATTTCCTTATTGCGCTCCATCTCCGGGTGCAGCTTGAGATAGCTGGCGACGATGAATCCCCAGATGACGATGAGGCAGCCGCCGACAGCGTTGAAGAGGAACTCCAAGAGCCCGGCAGGGTTCCACCACTGCAGGGCCACGGAACCGAAAGCGAAGATCACCGAGAGGATCACCGCGAGCGTGGGAACCTGGTTAGTGCCGCTGAGCGAGCGGAAGACCTGAGGCGCGTAGCCGCGCTGCGCCAAAGAGTAGACGAAGCGCGAGGTGGCGTAGATCTGGGCGTTGAATGCCGACAGCAGTGCGAGCACAATCACCGCCTCCATGAAGCCCACCGTGCCGGGGATATTCGCCATGCCCAAAATAATGGTGAAGGGAGAATCCGCCGCGGAATCGGCGCCGCCGATACGGGAGTAGGGCAGCAGGAAGGTGATCACCAGTACCGCGCCCAGGTAGAACACGGAGATACGCCAGATCACCGAGCGCACCGCCACGCGAATGGACTCGCGAGGCTTTTCGGACTCTGCTGCGGCGATGGTGACGATCTCAATACCGCCGAAGGCGAATGCCACAGCCAACAGCCCGGCGGCGATACCGGAGATGCCATTAGGGGCGAAGCCGGCGTCGATGAAATTGGTCAAGCCCACCGCCTCGTGGCCGGGCAGCCAGCCCATAATCATGAGCACGCCGACGATAAGGAAGAAGATGATCACGGCGACCTTGATGAAGGCGAACCAGAACTCGAACTCGCCGAAACCGCGCACAGCGGCCAGATTCACGATAGCGAAGAATACTACGCAGACGAGCGCCGGGATCCAGGGAGCCACCCCGAACCACGAGCCCATGATGGCGGCCGCACCGGTCATCTCCGCGCCCATCACCATGGTGAGCATGAACCAATACATCCAGCCGAGCGTGAAGCCTGCCCAGTGCCCGAAGGCCATTTCCGCATATTCGGAGAAGGAGCCGGAGCGCGGGCGGGCAGCAGATAGCTCGCCCAGCATCTGCATCACAAATACCACGATAATGCCGGCCACGATATAGGCCAAGAGCACCGCCGGGCCGGCAGCCTTGATGCCCACGCCGGTGCCAAGGAAGAGTCCCGCACCAATGGCGGAGCCGAGCCCCATCATGGTCAGGTGGCGGGTTTTTAAGCCTGAGCCGAGTGTATTCTCAGCTGTGTCCACGGTAGTCATGGTTAGCTAGCGTATTACACTCTGTACCGCTCGGTACATTTTCTGCCAGCCGCCCCATCACATAAGGGGTAGCACGCTGGCGCGATGCTGCCCCTTCGGCGACCAATACACCCCTTAGCTAAAGCTGTTATAGCCCGGTGTCGCCTGCTGCGGCGCCTGGGAGGCGACGATGGTGCCGGCGCTCGCCGCGCAGCGCACCGTCCAGTTGTGCTCACCGGCCATGTCCGCGGCAGTGCCCCACCGGCCGTGTTCCATGGACGCGCCGGGCTGGGGGAGGGCACCGTCGAAGAAGAGCACGGGGGTGTGTGGCTCCAGCACTACGTTATTGCCGATGCTGCAGTGATCTCCCAGATCGAGCCCGATGACGCCGGCGCTGACTCCGAGTATGCAGTCCTCGCCGATGGTGGTGGGCACCCGCGGATTGGTTTCGCTGCGCCCAGCCATCACGGTGGCGGCTAAGCCGACCCGGGTGTTTTCCCCGATCACCGTGCCGGAGGACATGCGCCCCTCGATTTTGGTCGGCCCCAGCGAGCCGGAGTTGAAGGAGACGAAGCCCTCGCGCAGCACGGAGGTGCCGGGGGCGAGATAGGCGCCGAGGCGGACGCGCTCGGCCTCAGCGATGCGCACCCCAGAGGGCACCACGTAGTCGACCATGCGGGGCAGACGATCGACGCCATAGACGTGGATGAGGCCACGGGAACGCAGGGAGGTGCGCACGAACTCGAAATTATCGGGCAGGCAGGGCCCCTTATTGGTCCACACCACAGTGGAGAGGAGATCGAGCACGCGATCCATGTTGATTTCATGGGGGCGGACAATGCGGTGCGAGAGCAGATGCAGACGCAGGAACACATCGTGGGCATCGAGAGGCGGCTGGGAGAGATCGCGGATGGTGGTGGACACCGCCACCTGCTCTACCATGCGGTCTTCGTCGATACGCACCAGCGACAGCATTTTTGGGGTCAGTCGATGCGCGCCGAGGCGATTAGTTCCGGAACTCGAGGGCATCGTGTGCGAGTCCGCGTCCATAATCAGCTCGGGGTGGGGATACCAGGTGTCGAGAACAGTCCCATCCATCGCGATATTTGCAATTCCCACTGCAGTGGCACCATGTGTGAGCATGAATCTCATCCTACCTTCAGCTTGGCGCGGCTTAAGTATGGGCAGGGTTCGGCCCACGGCGTTACTGAGGACGCCATCGCCACTGTGTAATGAAAGCAGAATGCCGCGTCCTGCGCACAGCGGTGGTGCGGGGTAGCCTTGGCAGCGCATTGCGTGTGCCCGTGGTGGACTCCCACGCTGTGGCCGCGCGAAACGCTAGTGTGAACAGCTAAAAACAGACGTCTCAAGCGAAGAATGGATGAGCATATGACCAGCGACACCACCCCTGACTCGCCCCGCCGTGGCCTCCGCGGCCCGGTATTGATGCGGCAGCAGTCTCCGCAGGAGTCCACTACCGATCAACGGCTATTGGATCACTCTGCCGCCGCCGACTGGCTGCACACCGATCCTTGGCGGGTGTTGCGCATCCAGTCCGAGTTCGTCGAGGGCTTCGGCGCGTTGGCGGAGTTGCCGCCGGCGGTGACGGTATTCGGCTCCGCCCGCACCGCGCCCGATCACCCCTATTACGCACTGGGCCGGCAGCTCGGCGCGACGCTCGCCGAGGCCGGTTATGCCGTGATCACCGGCGGCGGTCCGGGCCTGATGGAGGCCACGAACCGCGGCTGCAGCGATGCCGACGGGCTGAGCGTGGGTTTGGGCATTGAGCTGCCGCATGAGCAGCACCTCAACGAGTGGGTGGATCTGGGCCTGAACTTCCGCTACTTCTTCGTGCGCAAGACCATGCTGTTCAAATACACCCAGGCGTTTGTGTGCCTGCCCGGTGGCTTCGGCACCTTGGATGAGCTCTTCGAGGCGCTCGTGCTCACCCAGACGGGCAAGATCACCAACTATCCCATAGTGCTCATCGGCACCGAATTCTGGGCCCCGCTGAAACAGTGGATGTTGGATCGGGTGATCGAAGAGGGCTTTATTGACGAGGACGATGTCGATCGCTTCATCATCACCGACGATATAGACGAGGCCGTGCAGCACATCATCCGCGTGCACAGCGAGTTTGGCTTGACCGAGCCGCCCGCGGCGCCGCAGGCCTAGCCCTGGGGTAGTCCCAAGCACCTACGAGAGAGATCCTCATGCCCGCTTTGTCTTCCGCGTTTCGGCCCGGCCCGCTGCCGGCGGTGATGGCGATCATCAATCGCACCCCTGACTCCTTCTATGACAAAGGGGCCACGTTTAGTGACGCCGCCGCCCTCGCCCGTATCGACCGCGTTGTGCGCGAAGGAGCCACGATTCTCGATATCGGTGGGGTGAAGGCGGGGCCCGGCGAGTTCGTGTCTGCTGCGGAAGAGGTGGACCGGGTGGTGCCGATCATTGCCACCGCCCATGAGCGCCACCCCGAGATAGCGATTTCGGTGGACACCTGGCGCACCGAGGTGGCGCGTGCCGCCGTGGAGGCAGGCGCGAGTCTGATTAATGACACGTGGGCGGGGGTGGATTCGGAGCTGGTCGAGCTCGCTGGGGAGAAGCAGGTGGGCTATGTGTGCTCCCATACGGGCGGGCAGCAGCCGCGTACCCGCCCGCACCGGGTGCGCTATGACGACGTGGTGGCCGCCGTGATTGCCGAGACCAGTGCCCTCGCCGAAAGGGCCGTGGCGTGCGGAGTGCCGGAGAATAAGGTGCTGATTGATCCCACCCACGATTTCGGCAAGAACACCTATCACGGACTTGAGCTTTTGCGCCGCATCGATGAGGTCGTGGCTACCGGCTGGCCGGTGCTCATGGCGCTGTCGAATAAGGACTTTGTGGGCGAGACCACTGGCCGTGCCGTGGAGCAGCGGGTGGCTGGCACCCTCGCGGCCACAGCGCATGCCGCAGCGCACGGGGTGGCGGCGTTTCGGGTCCACCAAGTCAGCGATACCGTGGATGTCTGCCGCATGGTCGCCGCGATTTCCGGCGATATGGCGCCGGTGTGGGCGCAACGAGGGTTGATCTAGGCGGCGCGCCCCGCGCTAAATAGATGCGCGCGAATCGATGCTGCTGCCTCGCTCCTGATATAACGAGACATATGACTCCGTCTGCGCCGCCCCTTACGTGTTCCGAGCACCTCGGCGGCGCCAGCGTATCGGTGGTGATTCCTGCCCTCAACGAGGAATCCACCGTGGCCCAGGTTATCGCGGTCGTACAGCAGGATGATCCAACAGAGATCATCGTCATCGACTCCGACTCCCAAGACCGCACCGCTGCCCGTGCCGCCGCCGCGGGAGCACGGGTGCTCAACTGGCGCGAGATCCATCCCGCTATCGAGCTCCGCCCCGGCAAGGGCGAGGCCCTCTGGCGCGGCCTCGCCGCCGCCCGCGGCGACTATGTGGTGTTTGTGGACGCCGATTTACAGAATCCGCCACCGCATCTCGTCCAGCGCTTGGTAGCGCCCCTGACCGATCCCTCGGTCCACCTCGTCAAGGCCGCCTATCGGCGACCATTCGGCGAGGATCCACACGGCGGTGGCCGCGTCACGGAGCTCACCGCCAAACCGATGTTGCGGATTCTGCACCCCGAGCTTGGCCACATCTCCCAGCCCTTGGCGGGGGAGTATGCTTTGCGTCGCTCCAGTGCCCGCGCCTGCTCCTTCATCATTGACTTCGGCGTGGAAATGGGGATCGTGCTCGATATCGCAGCTCGCTTCGGCCCCGCCGCCATCGCCGAGGCGAACCTAGGGGTTAAACGCCACAAGCACCGTCCGCTGCAGGAGCTGGCCCATACCGCCGATAGCGTGGCCCGAGTCCTGCTCGATCGTGACTCCTGTGTCAGCCGGCCGCCACTGGAATCGCTCGGCGTCGATGTCGCCGTCGCCGCTACTGCCACCACCCCCAGCACACCGTAAGCTGGCCCACTGTGGGCCAGTGAAGGCCGAGTACACCGGACAAAAGCAACGCATGGTCTCGTTTCACGGCGTAGGATGTATGGGTAGTTGTAACTATTTTTTGTCATAGTGGAAGGCTTATCGTGGCTGCTCAAAAACCGCGCACGGGGAATGGACCATTGGAAGCTGTCGAAGAAAACCGGAAAATCGTGGTGCGGATTCCCGCTGACGGTGGCGGCCGCTTGGTGGTGGAGATGAGCAAGGATGAAGCAGCCGAGCTTGGCCACCATCTTCTTGATGTCGCGGAGGCCTAGCCTCCTGCTTCCCTCGTCGCCCTAGCGCTTGTGCTCGGCACGGCCACGGGTGAAGTTTGGGTGCTCTTCCTCCTGGTTGTACCATGGGCAAAAATGTTGTGTGCCCAGTGCAGCGAGGAGGATTCCTTGTCTGCACTCTTATACTGCGGAAACCATCATGCGCGGCGACAATGCCGCGTGGCGCATGAACCGAACAAAGATCTAGATAGGCGGTAGCTGTGCTCGATGATGTAAGTGACCTCCTCGCCGACCCTGTGGACGGCACCCCGCTGGTGTCCCACGATGGCTACCGCAGCCTCGTGTCGGCGACAGGGCGAAGCTATGAGGTCTCTGCCGAGGGTTTTGTCACCCTCGCGGCGAATGGCCGGCTAGCCCATGATGGCGATGACGCCCAGATGGTGGCAGATCGCGAAACCTTTTTGTCGCAGGGGCACTACGCACCATTCGTGGAAGCCGTGACCCAAGGCGTGCACGAGGCCCTCGAAGACGCGGGAGTGGGCAACGATATCGCCCCCGCCTTGTGCGAGATCGGCGCCGGCACGGGCTACTATTTGTCGCACACGCTGGATGCGGTGGATGATTCCCGTGGCGTGGGTATCGACGTCTCTATTCCCGCCGCGGAAAAGCTCACCCACGCCCACTCGCGCGTCGGCGCCGTGGTCGCTGATGCTTTGGAGCGCCTGCCGTTGCTCGATCGCTCCATCCACGCCCTCACCCTGATCTTCGCCCCGCACAATGCCGCGGAATGTGCCCGTGTGCTCGCACCCGGCGGGAACGTAGTGATGCTCAACGCAGAACCTGGACACCTGAGTGAGCTGCGGGAGCCGCTCGGCATTCTCGATGTAGAGCAGGGCAGTACCGAGCGCCTGATCGAGGAGATGTCGGAGTATCTCGTCCCGGTGCAGCCGCCGCAGTTGGTGGAGTTCCGGATGAGCCTCGATCAGCCCTCTATCGCCGCCCAGATCGGCATGAGCCCCTCGGCACGCCACATCGAACCGGATGTACTCAACGAGCGCGTGGCTGGGCTGCCCAAACGCATGGAGATCACCGCCCGCGCCAGCATCACCCGCTTCGCTCGCGTCGGCGACTAGCCGGTACAGCCCAAAAACAGCAACGGGCCCGCACCCCTTTGTGTATGCAGGGGGTGCGGGCCCTTAAGCGATGAGCAGCGAGCCGCGGCGGCGAGCCGGGTTTAGAGCGGCTCGATCTCCATGGTCGATTCCACCCGTGCGCCGTGGCGGGCGGTGTAGGTGATGGACTGGCAGCCGCCATCGAAATACACTCGCGAGGCCATGGCGATCAAGCCGCCGTCGGCAAAGACTTCCACGGTGGAGCCATCCACGATGAGGGAGAGCGCCTCGGTTTCTTCACTGCTGCGCTCCGCCACGGCGGGGGCACTGCCCTCGTGGTGCGGGTTCATGCTGCGATCCAGTGAGATCTCATCGGAAGAATAAGACACACGCGCCCCGACGGCGCCTGTGGCATCGCGAAGCTCGATATCTACCACGGCATCCTCGCTCGGCTGGGCATCCAGCCGGGCAATGAAGGCGCGGGCGTGCTCGGAGGCGCGGATGGCGTCGGGAAGCCCAGCGCGCGGCGTTTGGTAGAGGATGCCGCCCTGCAGGGTTACTCGGCGCGGCAGGGTGAGGCAATTGGCCCAGTTTTCTTGCTGCAGGCTCAGATGGGTGGTGGGATCGTCACCGCGACCCACCCCGTTCATCAGGCCGAACATGGTGCTGGACGCGTAGCGCGCCGCGGGATCCGTGTTGAAGCCGGTCACCACATTGGTGTTGCGGGGTCGCGAGAAGTCATGGCCGCGGTCGAGGCGGGTGAAGGGGGTGATCACGCTGAACTCGGAGTCGGTGAGAGTGCCCACCAGATAGCCGGAGATATCGCGGCCGTCGGTTTCAACGGTCAACAGCAAAACATCATAAATCTTTTCGTCTACCTCATCCTGCAAACGAATCAGGCGGGGAGACACGATGCGCTTATAGTGGCTGACGCCGCTGGGCGTGCCGACGCAGCGCAGCGGGCCAACGAAGTTCCAGTCGCGGCGATCGGCGGATTCGAACACCACAATGTCGGGGTTGTCGGAAGAACCGGCCACGGCGAGCATGATCCAGCCGTGGTGATCATCGCGTTGCGTGGAGCGCCAATCAGGAACCACGCAGGGAGAGCGGAAGTGGGAGTAGCCGTGGCAGTCCGAGACCACGGTGTGCACATTGGCCACATGCCTATCGAGGTGCGAGATGTCATCGGCCACTGTTTCGGTGGTGGCGTCCGCGTCGGCGATCTCGGCCACCTTGATGGTGGTGGCGTCTGCGGAGACGGCCGTAAAGAAGATGTCGATGCCCTTACCCACGGGGATCACCGAGCCGGCGCGCAGCTCGACCTCGTCGCCGTGGGTGGCGAGCACATCATCGCATACCTCCCAGTCATAGGGCAGGGCGCGGGAGGCCTGGTGTCCCCAGCGGGAGCTGGCCGAGGCGCTCGGCTTGTACTGGTTGAAAACGTGCCACACGTCGTCGTGCAGCAGCACCCCAGCGGGGGCCGCAAGAATGCCTTCTTCGGCGGTGACGTGTAACTCGGGGCGGTGGCTCATAACGTACCTAGTGTTTCTTTCGACAACTTTGTTCGGGCACCGATTGGCTGCGGCGCACACCCAGTTCACAATGCGTAGAGCGTTGCGGCGTCGATAGTACTTAACTTTTTACTTCCGTGGTGTGGATCTGCTCATCGAGGTTCTCCGGCGCGAGGTCGGCGCGGGAGAAATCCGAGGAGAGCGGCAGCCGCAGGTTCAGCTCCGTTGCGGGGCAGAGCTCGATAATCGCGTCCTTGACGCGGAAATCCAGCACATGCCCGCCGTGGCTGCGCGCATCATCAATGAAGTGCACGTGGCAGCCGGGAACGGAAATACCTTTTTCGTAGACGGGGGTGCGAAACCCGCCGATCACACCGGAGACATCCGTAAAATGCATCTCGGTATCGTCTGCCGTTGCCTCCACCATAGGTCGATAGGGCTTTTCTTGTCGGGTGACCGTGCGCACGGACACGTCGTGGAACTGGCCGCTAATCCGCACGGCATACATGTAGTTTTCGCTCGGCTGGAGCGAATCGATGTAGGTGCCGAGGTCGCTGCGCGACATGTCATTCGGTGCGTGGGCGCTAATGCGCGGCACAAAGTTGGTCACCACTGTGAACGGCGAGCACTGGTCGAGGCGCGCCGGGCGGGCCGTGCCGTCGCCACGCACCTGATAGCACTGGCCATCGACGATGATCATCTCCCCATCGAGGGCGTCGAAGGTGCCAATTCCAAAATTGCCCTGCCCCAGCAGCTCACTCACTGTCATGTCGCCGTCGTAAATGCCATCGAGCAGTGCGGTCATCAGCGAGTTTTGAAAAATCGTGTGTCGTTCCACCGGCGCGAGCTGGGTGCTGTGTGTGGGGTAGTGGGTCATGGCCCCAGCCTAGTCGCGACTCCCGTGCTGCCGCCGCTCGCTTATCGACGCCACCCCGCCTGCCCTGAAAAACACCTCACCCGCCCACAGCGGCGTGCTGGGGCGGGAGGAGGGGGGCGGGTGCGAGCAGTTACATCAAAGAACGGTAGACATCAATGG
This sequence comes from Corynebacterium sp. 11A, assembly GCF_008930935.1. Classification (NCBI taxonomy): domain Bacteria; kingdom Bacillati; phylum Actinomycetota; class Actinomycetes; order Mycobacteriales; family Corynebacteriaceae; genus Corynebacterium; species Corynebacterium sp. 11A. Next base: position 15,181 of record NZ_PQMR01000006.1, on the reverse strand, counting down.
TCTGCTCGGCGATGGTGGCCCAGGAGAACTGCTCGACGGCGCGCTGGCGGCCCTTCTCGCCGATGTCCTTGGCGCGAGTGCGATCAGCCACCATCTCATTGACCGCGGCGGCCAGGTCGCGCTCGAAGGCCTCGGTGTCCTCGGCATCGTAGTGCACGAGGCTGCCGGTGACGCCGTCATTGACCACCTCGGGGATACCTCCCACATCGGAGGCGACCACGGCGCTGCCGCAGGCCATGGCCTCGAGATTGACAATGCCCAGCGGCTCGTAGATGGAGGGGCAGACGAAGGTATCCGAGGCGGTGAGGATTTCCTGAATCTTCGGCTTCGGCAAAAATTCCTGCACCCAGAACACGCCGTCGCGCTGCTGTTGCAGCTCCCGCACCAAGGTGGCGGTGCGCTCGCCGATCTCGGGAGTATCCGGCGCGCCGGCGCAGAGCACCAGCTGCACGCCCTCGTCGAAGTGGGAGGCGGCCTTCACCAGGTGCTCGACCCCCTTTTGGCGGGTGATACGGCCCACGAAGGAGACGATGGGCTTGTTCGGGTCCACGCCGAGCTCGCGGAGCACGGAGTCCTCGTTGTCATCGAAGGTGGGGCGGGGATGCCACAGCTCGGGGTCGATGCCGTTGAGAACCACGTGGATACGGTTCTCGTCGATGCGCGGATAGGCCTCCATGATGGCGTTTTTCATCTGCGCCGACACAGCGATCACCGCATCGGCGTATTCCATGGTGTTCTTCTCCGACCAGGAGGACACTTCGTAGCCGCCGCCGAGCTGCTCGCGCTTCCACGGCCGGTGCGGCTCGAGGGAGTGCGCGGTGGCGATATGGGGGATGTCGTAAAGACGCGCCGCCAGGTGTCCGCCCAGGCCCGAGTACCAGGTGTGGGAGTGCACCACATCCACATTGTTCGCGGCAGTGGCCATGCGCAGCCCCGTGGAGAGGGTCTTGATCGCGGGGTTGGCATCCTCCAGCGCGGGATCCACTCCGTGGACATACACATTCTTCTCGTCGCGGGGCGCACCCATACAGTGAACATCGACGTCCACCAAGGTGCGCATGAAGCGGGTCAGCTCCGCCACATGCACGCCTGCGCCGCCGTAAATCTCCGGTGGGTACTCCTTGGTCATCATTCCAACTCGCATAATCCCCACAGTAGTGTGACCTCGCGAGTGAGGGGGCGGAAGTGTGTATGGGGTAACCCACTTTTCCGGCGCGTCTACATAAAAGGGGATAGATTGGAAGGCGTGAAACGCCAACCACATGTTCTAGCAATTGTCCTTGCTGGCGGCGAAGGTAAGCGCCTGTATCCCTTCACCGCTGACCGCGCCAAGCCAGCCGTTCCCTTTGGCGGCACCTATCGCCTCATCGATTTTGTGCTGTCCAATCTTGTCAACGCGGGATTCATGCAGATTTGCGTGCTCACCCAATACAAGTCGCACTCCTTGGACCGCCATATCTCTCAGTCGTGGCAGCTCTCTGGTCTCGCTGAGCAGTACATCACCCCAGTGCCCGCGCAGCAGCGCCTCGGTAAGCGCTGGTTTACGGGTTCCGCCGACGCCATTTTGCAGTCGCTGAACCTGATCTATGACGAAGAACCGGATTACGTTATCGTCTTCGGCGCCGATCACGTCTATCGCATGGACCCCTCCCAGATGGTGGAGGAGCACATCAAGTCTGGTAAGTCCGTCTCGGTGGCCGGTATTCGCGTGCCCCGCTCCGAGGCCACCGCCTTCGGCTGCATCCAGTCCGATGAAGACGGCAATATCACCGAGTTCCTCGAGAAGCCCGAGAACCCGCCGGCTACCCCGGACGATCCGGACGTCACCTATGCCTCCATGGGTAATTACGTGTTCACCACCAAGGCCCTCATCAAGGCCCTGCTGGATGATGAAGACAATGACGACTCCGAGCACGATATGGGCGGAGACATCATCCCCTATTTTGTGGAGCGCGGCGACGCTCACGTCTATGACTTCATGGCCAATGCGGTGCCCGGTTCCACCGAGCGCGATCATGGCTACTGGCGCGATGTCGGTACCGTGGACGCCTTTTACGAGGCCCACATGGATCTCATTAGCGTCCACCCGGTGTTTAACCTGTACAACAAGCACTGGCCCATCCACACCTCCGAGATCGGCAACCTGCCGCCGGCCAAGTTCGTGCAAGGCGGCATAGCGCAGTCCTCGATGGTTTCTTCCGGCTGCATCATCTCCGGCGGTACGGTGCGCAACTCGGTGCTGTCGAACAATGTCATCGTGGAAGACGGCGCCACTGTTGAAGGCGCAGTGCTGATGCCTGGCGTCCGCATTGGCAAGGGCGCGGTGGTGCGCCACGCCATTCTGGACAAGAACGTCAAGGTGAGCGAGGGCGAGTTCATCGGCGTCGATCACGAGCGCGATAAGTCCCGCTTCAAGGTCAGCCCCGGCGGCGTGGTCTGCGTAGGTAAAAACGAGATCGTCTAGCTAGATCCACACGTTTCAGCGCCTGAGCTTTTCCCATAAGGAAGAGCCCAGGCGCTGACGTCTATGGTGTGGCCTTGCGAGTATGCGTGTCGACGCTGTCCTCGCTGCCTAGGGGCGCTTGCTGATAATGCTGAGACCGCCGGCCAATGGGAGGCGGGTGACGAGGGCATCGTGATAGTCGCGCAGTTGTTCGTCGAGGGCGCGGGCCGCGGCGGTGTCTCGGTCTGTGCGGGACTCATCCGCCACGGTGCCATCGAGCAGGCTCGCTGCCACGATGATCATGCCGGAGGGGCGGATCAGCGGCCACGCGGAGTCCACAAAGGCCTGCATGTCCTGCGGGGCCACATCGCCGTAGACGATGTCATAGGAGTTCGTGGCCAGCCGGCCCATCACCTCGAGGGGGCGCGAGGGCAGGAAACGGAAGCGCGAGGCTGCGATACCAGCCTCGGTGAAGCTCCGGCGCGCCAGTTTCTGGTGCTCGAGCTCTGGGTCGATACAGGTGAGATGGCCTGCCGGTCCCATGCCCTCGAAGAGGTGCAGGCCCACCACTGCGGCGGCGGGGGTGACAGCAATTGCGCTTGGTTCGGCGCCACGGGCAGCTTGAGAGCCCAGCAGAGTTAATACGGATCCGCTGATCGCGTCGAGGGTGGGAACGCCGAATTCCGCTGCGCCCTCCGTTGCGGCCTGCAGGCTCTCGCTAGTGACGGCGGTAGAGCGAATGTAGTCAGTCAAAGCACGGTATGCAGTCTCAGTCACGCGCCTTATTTTAAGGTGGTGCTACGCAGGGCGGGGGAACAACGCACCACCAGCAGCAAAGCTGTGACAGGTGTGGCTTAAGTGCCATAAAAGGGGGCAGTAGCTGTGCTGACAGCTCATCCCCAGCTGAGCGTTACGGGATCGTTGTGTGGAACTCAGTTATTTCTTATCTCCATGCGGCACAATGACTGACATGACTGATCGTCCTGCCCTCGCTTCGCCCGCCGCTGCAGATTCACTTACAGCTGCAGCGTCTGAGGAACCGCTGCACGGCACTGCCGCCTTCGATGCAGGACAAGGATCGATGCCCACGTGGGCCGAGCTCGTCGAGGAACACGCAGACAGCGTGTATCGCCTCGCCTTCCGTTTGTCCGGTAATCAGCACGACGCCGAGGATCTCACCCAAGAGACCTTCATGCGGGTGTTTCGCTCGCTGAAAAACTACCAACCGGGCACCTTCGAGGGGTGGCTCCACCGCATCACCACTAATTTGTTTCTCGATATGGTGCGCCACCGCAGCAAGATCCGGATGGAATCGCTCCCCGAGGATTATGAGCGTGTTCCCGGCACTGCCTTGACCCCTGAGCAGGCCTATCACGTGGCCAATCTGGATCCCAGCTTGCAGGAGGCCCTCGATAGTTTGTCGCCTGATTTTCGTGTGGCGATCGTGCTCTGTGACGTACTTGGCATGTCCTACGATGAAATTGCAGATACCCTCGGGGTAAAAATGGGAACTGTGCGCAGCAGGATTCACCGCGGCCGGACCCAGCTCCGAGCCTCGTTGGAACGGGCCGCCGCAGCGGATGATGAAAACGCGAAGCTGTTGGTGCCGCACCACAGCTAGCATCGGAACTACTGCGGCAGCTGCTGCAGCACAGCACACAGGAACACACGAGCACAGAGATGGTGAGGTGAACGACGGAGATGATCAGCGACTACCGCAACGAAGCCGATAGCTTCGACTCAGTCGAGCACCTAGGACCCGAGGCCATTGCCGCCTACGTGGATAACGAGCTCAGCCCTGTCGCCGCCGACCGCGCTCGGGTGCATTTGGTGCACTGCCCTTTGTGCCGCCATGAGGTTCATCGCCAGCGTCAAGCCGCTGAGTCAGTGCGGCAAAGGGTCAATGATGGGCTGCGGGCGCCGCGTTCGCTCATCGCCAAGCTTGCCCAGATTGAAATGTCCTGTCCGGAAGGGCCAGGCGCAGACGAGGTAAGTCGCGGTAGTGCACCCAGCTTGATGGATCGCGTCGAGGTGTTCTACCGCGCTGTTCGTCACGTGCAGGGGCGCTAGAGCCCCTGTCTTTTTCCTGCGGGTGTGCCTGCTGCTCCTGCTGCATACCGCGCCGGCGTGGCGCGCTAGAATCTGAAACAAGTAGTGTCCTGCTGTAGCGAGATGGTGCGAAGAAGAAAGAGGGACTGGTGTTTTCTAGCGTTGGCTGGAGCGAGATTTTCGTCGTCTGCGTAGTGGTGCTCATCGTGGTCGGCCCCGACCGGCTGCCTGGAGTCATCCAAGACGTCCGTGCCGCGTTCATCGCCGCCCGCGATGCCATCAACCGCACCAAACAGACTCTTAATGAGGAGATTGGACCCGAGTTCGAAGAGGTGGCTCGGCCCGTACAAGAGCTGTCGAAATTCACCGCCATGGGCCCCAAAGCGGCCCTGACCAAGGCGCTATTCGACGGCGATGGCTCCTATCTGGACTCCTTTGATCCGAAGAAGATCATGGCCAGCGACACTCAAGGCGAGGCCTACCGGGACCGCAACTCGGTACCACCCGCCTCAGGAAGCACGGTGGTGCCAAATACTCATGGCCAAGACGCCAATTCCGCCACCCAGCCTCCGGTACAGCAGATGCCGCCCAGCGGGCCGCAGAACCGCAACTTCAGCTGGGATGACATCACCTAGACCGCGCTGCTCTTGAAGAAACACCACACCCCGCCTCGTGAGAGAATAGATCCTCCACGCAGGCGGGGTGGTGTTTGTGCGCGCGTCACGCAGCTGCTAGCGCCTCGGGTTTACTCCCAGCTGCACGCCCGTGAGTGAGCTCTCGCGGCGCACCAGCTGCTCGGCAATTGCGGTCACCGCCGCGCCGGAAGGGCTGCTGGGATCATGCACGGCGATCGGGGTGCCCGTATCGCCCTGTTCCCGCAGCGCGGGGTCAAGAGGCACCGATCCCAATAGCGGCACCTGGGTTCCGAGAAGCTCGGTGAGGCGAGCGGCCACGGTTGCGCCGCCACCGGAGCCGAAAATGTCCATAGTGCTGCCGTCGGGAAGGATCATGGCCCCCATGTTTTCAATAACCCCGCGCACCCGCTGCCGCGTCTGTTGAGCAATGGTGCCGGCGCGTTCCGCCACCTCGGCGGCGGCGGCCTGCGGGGTGGTGACGATCAACAACTCGGCGGTGGGCAGCAGCTGGGAAATCGAGATCGCCACATCGCCGGTACCGGGCGGAAGATCCACCAAGAGCACGTCGATATCGCCCCAAAACACATCGGTGAGGAATTGGGTGATCGCGCGGTGCAGCATTGGCCCGCGCCACACCACCGGAGCATTGCCCTCGGTGAAGTGGGCGATGGAGATGTGTTTAATGCCGTGCGCCTGGGGTGGCATGATCATGTCTTCGACCATGTTGGGCGCCTCAGTGCTGCCGAGCATGTGCGGGATGGAATGGCCGTAGATGTCGGCGTCGAGAATGCCCACACTGAGCCCACGCGCTGCGAGGGCGGCGGCGAGATTCACCGTCATCGACGATTTGCCCACGCCGCCCTTGCCGGAGGCCACGGCGAATACGCGGGTAGTGGAGTCGGGTTGTGAGAAGGGGATAACCGGATCATCTTGGCTCCCGCGCAGCCGCAGGCGCAGATTGCGGCGCTGCTCATCGCTCATCACATCCGTGCTGACCGAGACCTCGCCCACGCCGTCGAGCTCCTCGATAGCGGCGCGCACATTCTCGGTGATGGTGGACTTCATGGGGCAGCCAGCGATCGTCAGATAGATCACCACTGCCACATCGTTGCCGGTGACCTCCACCGACTTCACCATGTCGAGCTCCGTGATGGGACGACCAATTTCGGGATCTTCGACGCGAGAAAGGGCCTGGCGGACGAGGGATTCTTCAATATGAGACATCGGGGTGTGCGATTTTCCTGACTGTAGGCTTTTAGCTATGGGGGCGGCGGTTGGTGTCTACCACATCGCCTTGAGTGGGCTCATGGAACTCGGAGGACTGGTGATCGCCGTGTTCACGGGCGATGCGTGCCGCGGACTCATCATCCAGCTTCGCCTCGATGCGCTCAAGCAAACCGGACAGATCTTCCATCTCGCGGCGCAGATAATCACGAGTAACGCTATCACCCAGCGCGAGGCGTACCGACGCCAGCTCGCGGGCGAGGAACTCCGTATCGGCCTTAGTTTGGGCGGCGCGGCGACGATCCTCGCTCAAGGAGACGCGGTCGCGGTCCTCCTGCCGGTTTTGGGCCAACAGAATCAGCGGCGCCGCGTAGGCGGCCTGCGTGGAGAATGCCAGGTTCAACAGGATGAAGGGGTAGGGGTCCCACTGCCACTTCCACGCGCCGAGGTTCAACGCGATCCACGTGATCACGAAGATGGTCTGCCAGAACAAATACTCGCCAGTTCCGAAGAAACGGGCAACCCTTTCCGCCATGGCGCCAACAGCGTCCGCATTGATGCGGAGGCCACGGCGCCGCGTGGCCATGGGAGTATCGAGGCTATTGCGGTAATCGCTCATCAGCTAGGCCTCCTGTAGGGGCGTGGTGGTATCGGACTGGGCGGGGCGGATACCGGTCTCGCGCCAGTCCTCGGGCAGCATGTGGTCGAGCAAGTCATCGACGGCGACGGCGCCGAGGAGGTGGCCGTCATCGTCCAACACAGGACCACACACCAAGTTATAGGTGGCGAAATACCGGGCCGCAGTTTCCTGCAGGTCATCAGCGTAGAGCGGCGGGAGATCTGGGTCGAGCAAGCCGCCGATGAGCTCAGAAGGAGGTTCGCGCAGCAGCTTTTGCAAGTGCAAACATCCTAGGTAGGTGCCGGTAGGGGTCGCTGTGGGAGGGCGCACCACGAACACCATAGAGGACAGCGAGGTCGGCAGATCTGGGTTGCGAGCCATCGCGAGCGCCTCGGCGACAGTGCGCTGCGGGGTCATCACCAACGGATCCGAGGTCATGAGCGCACCGACGGTATCAGGCAGGAAGCTCATGAGGCGGCGCACAGGTGCAGAGTCTTCTGGATCCATCAGTTCCAGCAGCACGTCGGCGGTGGCGTCGGGAAGCTCTTCCAACAAGTCGGCGGCGTCATCTGGGTCCATCTCCTCGAGCACGTCCGCGGCGCGTTCGATGGCCAGCTCCTCGATCAGCTCGGCCTGGCGTTCCTCCGAGAGCTCCTGGAGAATATCGGCCAATTGCTCATCGTTGAGGCCGCTGGTGACGGCACGACGCTGGGAGGCGCTGAGGTTGTAGAACAGCGGTGCCGCGTCGGCCGGGCGCATCTCCTCGAATTGGGAGCGCAGCTTGGCGGTTTCCTGCTCGTGGCTGGTGGAGGTTTCTCCCAGACCATGCACATACTTCCACGGGGTGACATAGAGAGTAGGGCGCCGGCCAAAGGTGGATTTATTGGCGCTCACCGCGATCTTGGAGATCACCCAGTCGCGGGTGCGGGTGCGGGTCAGTTCCACATCGGCGACCTCCACGGCTTTGCCATGGATATTCTCCAGCTCAGGATCATCCACGTGCACCTTGGCACCGATAATGTCCTGGGAGATAGTCGTCTCGCCCTCGCGCGGCTGATAGGAGCGCATCGACACCTGCCCTGAGGCAAGGACGATCTCTTGGGGCTCGATGGTGGCTACGCGCAGCATCGGCAAGAAGATGCGGCGCTTGGAGGGAAGCGCCACGATCAGGCCGAGTACGCGAGAGTCACGTTCGAGCCCGTGCATCATCACGACAACGTCGCGGACACGACCAATGGGTTCGGCGTCGGGGCTACGCACCACCATTCCGGCCAGTCGGCCGGCATACACTCTCGTCACTGCATTCATAACTAGATATTGTAACGGTCAGCTGCACAGATCCTGCTACTGCTGCTGGGGCTCGCACAAGCTGGGTGTTCACCTGCGGCACGAGGGGAGGTGGCGCGAGGTGGGCGTCGATAAGCGTACTACGCATGGGAAACCTCACGGACGAGGTAGTGGAACGTATTGTTCGGGAACCTTCCGCAGGCTTCGGGCGTTAGGGCTAGTGAAGGCCCGAAAATGAGCCAGCCCTCGTGGTGCGGCTTAAGCGAGCTCTGAATGATTCCTAGGCGGCGCTGCGCTGCCCGTAGATGCAAAGAAGTTGGTAGATACTGCTATGACATCCCCCGCGAACAACGTGAAGGCGATGGCGATGAAGAAGCGCCCGGAAGGGTGGCCGGTTGCAAGTTTCGAGAGCTATGAACAGGCGCAGGCCGCCGTAGATATGCTCTCTGATCAGGAGTTTCCGGTAAAGGACCTCACCATCGTGGGTGTTGATCTTATGGAAGTCGAACGCGTTCAAGGTCGCTTAACCTGGGGCAAGGTGCTCTTAGGCGGGGCAGTATCCGGCGCGTGGGCGGGCCTGTTTTTTGGGCTGCTCTTCGGGCTGTTTTATGAGAATTGGCTGGTGCCGCTGCTGACGGGCGCGATTCTCGGTGTGATTTTCGGGCTCGTGTCCGTGAGCGTGCCCTATGCCGCTTCGAAGGGGAAACGCGATTTCGCGTCGAGCACCCAGATTGTGGCCGGGCGCTATGACATTCTGTGCGAGCCGCACACCGCTCGCCAAGCCCGTGACTCGATTGCCCGCGGCCAGATCGTTCAACCGCGCACTAACGATCGCGGGGCTTGGAACCAGCAGCTTGTGCAGCAACAGCCTGCGCCGCAGAACCCGCAACAGCCGCAACAACCCCAGGGCGGCTGGTCCGCACCCCGTGAGGAGCAGCAGCCGCAGCAACCGGCGCAGCCGCAACCGCAGCGGGAACAGTCGTGGGACGAGCCGTCGGATAACTCGGAGTTTCCGCGAAGCTAAAGCCGTGCATGAAACACGATGAGAGCCACTGGCTCTAGCCTGCGCCCCAAGGCGCTGAGGTTAGAGCCAGTGGTTTTTCTTTAGCACCCACCACATGAGAACCACCGCGGCAATCATGACGCCGAGCACCACGTAGTAGCCGTATTCGTAGTGCAGTTCCGGCATGTGATCGAAGTTCATGCCGTACACGCCGGCGATCATGGTGGGCAGTGCGGCCATGCCGACGAGCGCGGAAATCTTACGCATATCCGAGTTTTGCTGCATGGTCACCTTCGCCACGGCAGCATCGATCAAGGCGGTCAGTCGCTCATCGAGAGAGGCGATGGAGTCGGCTGCAATGAGCTGGTTATCCAGCACGTCACGGAAGTAGGAGCGCAGTGGCTTAGTCAGCACATCTTTGTGGTTCTGAGTGAGAATACGCAGCGCGGTGCTGAGCGGATCGACCGAGTGCCTCATCTCTAAAATCTCACGCTTGAGCATGTAGATCTGGGAAATATCGATGGGGGAGTTCGGGGTGAAGACTTCTTCCTCGATCTCGTCCACATCCGTAGTGAGCTCGCCGGCGATGCGCACATATTCGTTCACCACGAGGTCAGAGAGCCGCCACGCTAATGCCACAGGGCCCAGCTCGAGCTGCTCGGACCACTCGTTCAGCTCGCGGCGCCAGCGCTTCAGCCCAGTGAGCACTCCGTGCCGGATAGCGATGATGAAGTTCGGGCCCAGAATCATCTGGAGTTCACCGGTTTGGATGATCTCCTTGGCGTCACGCACGCGCTCATGCTCCTGATACACCACGGTACGCAGCACAAAGAAGAGCTGATCATCGTAGCGCTCCACCTTGGGCCGCTGATGGGCGGTCACGGTGTCTTCCACGATCAGCTCATCCACCCCGTAGATCGCGGCAATGTGCTCCATCTGCTGCTCATCAGGTTCTGAGAGCTCCAGAAGGACGTAGCAGTCTTCGTGCTCAGTGGCGTAGTGCAGAGCATTCTCGTAGGAGAATTCTTGGTTCAGCTCGCGTCCTTGGTAGATCACGCGACAACGATCCACGGCCCGTTCCACGGGCACGCGCAGCCGAGAGCCCACAGGGTGCTCCTGGGCGTCAGTGTGTTCGCCACGCTTACGCGGCAAACGAAGTGGATCAACCATGCGAGAACCTCCTTGACGTACACGCCCAGCACTGTGGTGTGGACCGCAGGCAAGTGTACCGTCGCTCGAGGCGATATCAGCAATTCCGTGGCGGCACGGGCTCTATGGGTAGCTGCGCTAGAATCAGCGGTGGTGTGGCCGCGCGTGTGCGCTGCATGCGACGTGATCCACGCTTGGCCCACCGTCAGTCCTATTTGCCTAGCTAGATTGGCCTGCTTGCACCATGACCACCACGATGTCTCGGCAGTTCCACCCCAGCGCCCCAGCGACCGTGCGCACTGTATGCGCCCTCGGTGTGGTGGGGGCGGTGAGCAGTGGTTGCGTCGCCGAGCCCTACCGCCAGGTCAATGAGGTAGAGGTGTCGCCCGTGCAGGTGATGGTGGATTCTTCCGATCAAGAACAAGTGATCATGGGTGAGCTGTACTCGCGGGCGCTTGCCTCTCGTGGCCGGCAAACCTTCGTGGACTTCGAGTATGACATCGGCACGGCCGAGCGGATCCAAGCCGTGGAAACCAACCACGCCGATATCGTGGTGGTGTGCCTTGGAACGGCCCTCGAAGCACTTAATCCCGCCCGCGCCAAGGAACTATCACAGGACTACACCGCAAAGATTGATGCCGGTGAGATCACGCCGACCGATATTGATTTCTCCGAGACGGTGCTCGATAGCCTCTTGGGTTCGCTGCCGCGCACCGTGCACAACTCGAACTTTTCGCCGACTCATGGCTGCGCAGAGAGTGAAGATCTGAAACTTCCGCAGAACTTTATCGTGCTCTACCAGCGCCCGCTGCTCAACCGTAAGGAATGGGACAAGCTCAACGTGGTCAATGGCGCGATCTCCGAGGCCTCCTTGAAGGAGATCGCTGAGGAGCTCAATAGCGGCGAGGATCAAGATGAGGTCTACTCCACCTTCTTGTCCTCCAACCGAGTCCTTTCCAATGGCGCGGACTAAAAGCTACGCCGCAGCAGCAACAACGCAGAGAACGCATCAGCCCCAGGAACCGAGTGATCTCGGTCTTGGGGCTGATGCGTAGTAGCACTGTGCTGAGCCCGCTCGTTATGTGGGCTCAGCCTGCAGGCGTCTAGTCGGCGAAGGCCTCGTTAATAAGCTGCTTCTGCTCGAACTGGTGCACCTTGGCCATACCGGTGGAGGTAGAGGCCTGGGCGCGGCGAGATACGCGGCGCAGCTTCGGCATATCCGGCAGCAGGTCCGGCAGGTGCAGGGCCAGGAAGGGCCAGGGGCCCTGGTTGGCCGGCTCGTCCTGCACGAAGCGCACCTCTTCGGCGTTCGGGTAGCACTCGAAGGCATCGTTGAGGCGGTTGTGCGGGATCGGGTGCAGCATCTCCAAGCGGACGATAGCCACATCGTCGCGGCCGTCGTCGGCGCGGCGCTTCTCCAAGTCGTAGTAGACCTTGCCGGAGCACAGCAGGATCGTCTTGACCTTCTCGGGATCGCCCAGCTGCTCGCCGTTGCGATCGAATTGGTTCGGGTCATTGATCACCGACTGGAACTTGCTCACCTCGGTGAAGTCCTCCACGGCAGACACGGCGGCCTTGTTGCGCAGCATGGACTTCGGGGTGAAGACCACGAGCGGGCGGTGCAGGTCGCTCAGGGCGTGGCGGCGGATGAGGTGGAAGTGGTTTGCCGGGGTGGTCGGCTGGGCCACGGTCATGGTGCCTTCGGCGCACAGCTGCAAGAAGCGCTCGATGCGGGCGGAGGAGTGGTCTGGGCCCTGGCCCTCGTAGCCGTGGGGCAGCAGCAGGATCAGCTTGGACAGCTGGCCCCACTTCGCCTCACCCGAGGAGAGGTACTGGTCGATGATGGTCTGGGCGCCATTGGCGAAGTCACCGAACTGTGCTTCCCATGCCACCACGGCATCCAAGTTGCCCACGGAGTAGCCGTACTCGAAGCCCATGCCGGCGAACTCGGTCAGAGCCGAGTTGTACACCATGAACTTGCCCTCGCCGCCTTCGCGAGCGATGTGATCGATCGGGTTGTACTCCATGGCGGTGTTCGGATCGAACATCACGGCGTGGCGCTGGGTGAAGGTACCGCGGCGGGAATCCTCGCCGGCGAGACGCACGGTGCGTTCCGCACCGATGGCCAAGGAGCCGAAGGCGAGCAGCTCGCCCCAACCCCAGTCGATGCCGCCTTCCTTGACGGACTGGGCACGCTTCTTGGCCACCGGCTTGACGCGCTTGTGGATCTCGAAGCCCTCGGGAACATTGACATAGGCCTGGCCCATCTCCACGAGCTCCTCGCGGGTAATGGAGGTGTCCAAACCATGCGGCAGCTCCTGGGAGGAGGTGATGCCCTCCTGGCCGGAGGCGTCGCGCTTCTTGGCTTCCTTGACCTCGTTGAACACCGACTCCATCTGATCGTGGAAGTCGCGGGCGGCAGCCTCGGCGTCATCCTTGTTCAGATCGCCACGACCAATCAGGTCCTGGGTGTAGCGGGCGCGGACGGTCTCGCGGCCGTCAATCAGGTCGTACATCTTCGGCTGGGTCATCGAGGGATCATCGGCCTCGTTGTGGCCGCGACGGCGGTAGCAGATGAGGTCGATGAAGACATCCTTGCCGTAGCGACGGCGGTACTCGGTGGCCAGCTGGCCGACCCAGTACACAGCCTCCGGGTCGTCGCCATTGACGTGGAAGATCGGGCAGCCATAGGCCTTGGCCAGATCGGTGGCGTAGTGGCTGGAACGGCCGGAATCCGGGGTGGTGGTGAAGCCGATCTGATTATTCACCACGATGTGGACGGTGCCGCCCACGGTGTAGCCGCGCAGCTGGGCCAGGTTCAGGGTCTCCTGCACCACCCCCAAGCCTGCGAAGGAGGCGTCGCCGTGCAGCAGCAGCGGCATGACGGAGAAGCCGGCTTCGCCCTTGTCCAAGATGTCCTGCTTCGCGCGGGCGATGCCCTCCATGACTGGGTTAACGGCCTCGAGGTGTGAGGGGTTAGCGGTGAGCGTCACCTTGATCTCGCCGTCGCCAAACATCTGGATGTGCTTGCCCTCGGCGCCGAGGTGGTACTTCACGTCGCCGGAACCACCGGCAGCTGCCGGGTCAGCGTTGCCCTCGAACTCCTTGAAGAGCTGGCTCAGCGGCTTGCCGACGATATTGGCTAGCACATTCAAACGGCCGCGGTGAGGCATGCCGATAACGACCTCGTCCAGGCCCTGGCCGGCGGCAGTATCGATGGCGGCATCCATCAACGGGATGAGGGACTCGGCGCCCTCGAGGGAGAAGCGCTTTTGGCCCACGTACTTGGTTTGCAGGAAGTTCTCGAAAGCCTCGGCGGCGTTAAGCTTTTGCAGAATGTACTTTTGCTGGGCGACGGTGGGCTTGGGCATGCCCGCCTCGAGGCGGTCCTGCAGCCAGGTGCGCTCGTCATTATCCAAGATGTGGTTGTACTCGGAGCCCACCTTCAGGGTGTAGGCGGCGCGCAGCTTGGTGACGACCTCGCGCAGGGTCATGGTTTCGCGCTGGTCGAAGCCACCCACGTGGAAGGTGCGGTCCAGATCCCACAGGGTCAATCCGTGGGTCTCCAGCTGCAGATCGGAGTGATCCGGAATCGGCATGCCGGGCTGATGCCAGTTGAGCGGATTCACATCGGCGATGAGGTGGCCGCGGGAGCGGTAGGCCTCGATCAGCTGCATCACGCGGGTGTTCTTGTCCATGCCGGTGTTGGGCTGATCCTGGCGCCAACGAATCGGCGCATAGGGCACGGACATGCAGGTGAAGATCTCATCCCAGAAGGTGTCATCCACCAGCAGCTGGGACATGGTGCGCAGGAACTCGCCGGACTCGGCGCCCTGGATCACGCGGTGATCATAGGTGGAAGTAATGGTCACGAGCTTGCCCACACCCAGCTCGGCGAGGCGATCCTCGGAGGCGCCAGCGAACTCGGCGGGGTAGTCCATGGAACCCACGCCTACGATGAGGCCTTGGCCCTTGGTGAGGCGGGGCACAGAGTGGCGGGTACCGATGCCACCCGGGTTGGTAAGCGAGCAGGTGATGCCTTGGAAGTCCGGCATCTTCAACTTGCCGGTGCGGCCGCGCTCGACCACATCTTCGTAGGCCTCGACGAACTGCTTGAAGTCGAGGGTTTCACATTCGGCGATCTTGGCGACCACGAGGGAACGCTCGCCGCCCTTGCCCACCATATCGATGGCGAGACCGAGGTTAATGTGCTCCGGCACCACCAAGTTCGGCTTGCCGTCAATGACCTCGTAGGAGTTATTCATATCGGGGTGCGCCATGATTGCCTTCACCATGGCGTAGCCGATGATGTGGGTGAAGGAGATCTTGCCGCCCACAGTACGCTTGAGGTGATTGTTAATAACCGAGCGGTTTTCGAACATCAACCGAGCCGGCATATCGCGCACCGAGGTGGCGGTCGGCAGCTCGAGAGAGATGTCCATGTTCTTTGCCACGGCCTTGGCAGCACCCTTCATGGGGAAGTTGCCGGCCTCGGGGCTGTCCTGAATCTTGGTCAGAGGCGATTGAGCTGCCTGACGCTTCTTCTCCTTGTCGGCCTCGCGAGCCTGCGCAATCTTGGTATTGGGATCGGTGGCTGTTTTACGGGCCTTCTCAGCGATGGGCTGTGGCTCGCTGTGTTGGGCCTTATTCTTCGGGCCTGCGGTGTTCTTCGGCGCTGCAGGGGCCTTAGGGCCGGAGCCCTTGGTGTCCTTGGGGGCGGCCTTCTTGGAGCTCTTGGACGAGGATGCGGGGGTGTTCGCGGGGGTGGGCTC
>NZ_PQMR01000005.1:0-135658 GCF_008930935.1 Corynebacterium sp. 11A | reverse complement strand
CTCCCCGCCCTGCACGGGACACCCACGAACCTGATGGACTCGCCCCCTACGCCCCAGATGCCTTAACGCCGAAACGGGCGGCCCTGTCGGTGCTTGCGGCGGGCCTGGCCGGGGGCGTAGCCACCTATGTGGCGTGGCTGATACTCAAAACCACCAATCTGCCCGCTTTTGGCACGTCCTATGTATCACGCGCGGCCTCCACCGCCGTCACCGTGATCCTGCTACTCACCGTGCTCACCTTCGTGTACCTGTGGCTGCAGGACGAGCACGCTTGGCGGCATGGGGAGACCACCTCGCGCTCGCCACTGCGGCGCTGGCTCACCATCGCACTGTGCTATCTCAGCCCCGCCGGACTGGTGGTGTCCTCCCTCGGTATTCCCCTCTCGGCGACCGCCTTGTATCTCGATGGCGCCAGCGTGGACCAAGGCTTTCGCACCCAGTTCCTCACCCGATTGAGCGATACCGCGCGGCTGATGGATATGAACTACATCAACACCCCTCCCTTCTACCCAGCGGGGTGGTTCTGGTTCGGTGGGCGCTTCGCCAACCTCGTGAACCTACCCGGCTGGGAGGCCTTCCAGCCGTGGTCGCTGATCACGCTCGCCGCCGCCGGCTGTGTGCTCGTGCCGGTGTGGCAGCGCATTACTGGCTCGCTGCCGGTGGCCACCGCGATCGCCCTCACCACCACCGCCATCACCCTCGTGGTGGCCGCCCACGAGCCCTATGCCGCCATCATCGCCATGGGTGCTCCTGCTGCGGCAGTACTGGCCCGGCGTGCCCTCGACGGGGCGCGGATGTCCATGCTGGGGCTGGTCATCTACCTCGGCGCCTCGGCATCCATGTACACCCTCTTCACTGCCGTGATCGCGCTCTCGGTGGTGCTGCTGGCGCTCGTTGCTGCCGTGGTCGGTTCCCGCTCCGTAGCGCCGCTGCTGCGGCTTGTGGTCATCGGCCTGAGCTCACTCGCCGTGGCCGCCGTGGTGTGGTGGCCCTACCTAGCCGCAGTCCTCAGCGGCCAGGCCACCTCTGAATCCTCCGCCACCCACTACCTGCCGCGCCAAGGCACCGAGATTCCACTGCCCATGTTCTCCATGTCACTGGTGGGTGTGTTGTGCATGATTGGCGTGGCCTATCTGGTAATCCGCGCCGCCGACCGCGATATCCGCGCCCTCGGGCTATCGCTGGTGGTGTATTACGGCTGGTCGGTGGCCTCCATGATCGTCACCCTCGCCGGTAATACCCTGCTGGGCTTCCGCCTAGAAACGCTGATCACGCTACAACTGGCCACCGCGGGTGTGCTCGGTATCGCGGAGCTGCGACTGGTGGGGCTAGATCAGCTCTATCCGCGGATGATCTCGAAGAAGCTCAAGAGTTCCATCACCGCGCTGCTGGTGATCGTGCTGGGGGTGAGTGGTGTGGCCTACGCCCAAGATATCCCCAACAAGCTCTCCCGCGGCTTGGACTTTGCCTATACCGACACCGACGGCAATGGCCAGCGCGGTGATTCCAACCCGCCGAACGCAGCCCGCTACTACGGCGATATCACCACGTTCATCACCGATGAGCTGGGCAAGCCCGCTGGGGATACCGTTATCGCCACCGACGAGTTCAACCTACTCTCCTACTATCCCTTCCACGGCTTCCAAGGCATGACCGCCCACTACGCCAACCCTCTGGGACTATTCCGACAGCGCAATGAGCAGCTGGAGAGCTGGGCCCAGGCCTCCTTTGACCCGAAGATGCCCCCCAGCTCCTTCGCCACGCTCTTGGACGATGCGCCCCTCCATGGGGCCTTCTCTGGCCCGGAAGCCTTCGTTTTCCGCGGCCAGCTCGATGGCTCCCTCGCCGAAGAGGACATCGACGTCACGGCGCCAAGCGCGGGGGCGGCTGACGCTGCGTCGAGCGGGGATACGGCGGGCGCCACAGGCTCTTCAGGAACGGCCTCTGCCCCCAGCACCAACCAGCCCGTGGACGCCCCGGCGGGCGCGTGGAAGCTGGACATCTCCGAGGACATCTACCCGAATAATCCGAATGTGCGTTTCCGCGCGCTCTGGTTTAACCCGGAGATGTTTAACGCGCCGGATTCGCCGTGGACAGTGAAGCAGATCGGCCCCTTCGTGGTGGCTGTGCGCACCACCACATCCAGCTAGCACGCTGGTCTTTCCGCCTCGGCCTCGGACGCGCATGACTGGGGCTGCGGCGGCGAGGAAGTACAATGATCCCTTATGTCCACTCCTGTCCTCGCTTCATCTGAACCTGCAGATTCTCTCGGCAGCAGCGAGCACGCCCACCCCCCACGCACGGGACTCAAGGCGTTCTCGGTGATCACTGGTCTACTGGGATTTGTGCTGTTTGTGCTCACCCCGTTGATGCCGATCAACCAGGTGCAGTCCTCCTTCAGCTGGCCACAGGGCGATCTCCAATCCGTCAATGCCCCGCTCATCTCCTATGCCCCCGAGCAGCTGGATGTGCGCATGCCGGTGGATGCGGTGGATGATCTCCGCGAGGGCCAGAATCTTCTGCTCTCCACATTGCCGCAGGATTCTCCCGAGGCGGCCAACCGTGGCCTCATGGTCCGCAGCACCGACGGCGATCTGGTGGTGTCCACGCTCAAGGAAATCTTGGTGCGCCTCACCCCAGAGAAGGTGAAGGATCTCCGCGGCGAGGTGCTGGATATCTCCGTCGGAGTCGATGGCGCCCGTGTGAGCGCCAAGGGCACCACCTTGGGAGAGGTGGATACGGATCAACGCCCCCAAGTCAGCGGTATCTACACCGAGCTCGATGACACGGGCGAGAATTATCAGGCGCTGGTGGATCAGGGGCTGAGCGCCCAGGTGGAGATCAACTCCCGCTTCACCTCCTCACCCACCCCGCTGAAGCTGGCGTGCATGATAGGCGGCGTACTGCTCACCGTGGCCTCTTTGGCCGCGCTCTACCGCCTGGATCGTGCCGATGGCCGTGGCTTTATGGAGATTCCCGCGGAGTGGAAGAAGCTGCGCGTCACGGATCTCGTGGTGCTGGCCGGTATCGCCTTCTGGTACGTCTTTGGCGGCAATACCTCCGATGATGGCTTCATCCTCACCATGGCCCGCGCCAGCGAGCACGCCGACTATATCGCCAACTATTACCGCTGGTATGGCGTGCCGGAGTCGCCCTTCGGATCCCCCTACTATGATCTGCTGGCCGCGATGTCACAGATCTCTACCGCCTCGATGTGGATGCGTCTGCCGCAGCTAGTGGCCGCCATTCTTACCTGGCTGTTTGTGTCGAAGTCCATGCTGCCGCGCCTCGGCGAGGCCGTTGCTTCTCGACGCATCGCTCGCTGGTCCGCAGCGCTGCTGTTCCTTGCTTTCTGGACTGCCTACAACAACGGCCTGCGCCCCGAGCCGATTATCGCCTTGGGCGTGGTGGTCACCTGGGTGTGCTTCGAGCGTGCCATCGCCACCTCCCGCCTCTTTCCCGCCGCCCTCGGTGTGCTCGCCGCGGCCTTCTCGCTGTCGGCAGGGCCCACCGGCCTGATGGCCGTGGCGGCGCTGCTCGTCAGCCTCGCCGCCCTAGTGAAGATCCTGGTGGCGCGACTGAAGATCATGGGCTCTGGGCCCACCGCCTTCAATGTTGCGGCGATCATCGCCCCCTTCCTGGCCGCCGGTACCGCCGTGATCGTGGCCGTCTTTGGCGATCAGTCCCTAGCCTCCGCATTGGAGTCCACCCGCGTGCGCGGAATCGTGGGCCCGTCCCTGGCCTGGTACCAGGAATACAGCCGCTATGCCGCCCTGCTGCTCGGCAGCGTGGACGGTTCGGTGGCCCGCCGTTTCCCCGTGATCATGGCGTTTTTCGCCCTCGCCGTGGTGCTCTACGCCAAGGTGCGTTCCACCTCTATTCCGGGCACCAATGCCGCCTCCATCACCCGCCTCTTGTTGGTGTTCGCCGGCGCCATGTTCTTCATGACGTTCACCCCCACCAAGTGGACCCACCACTTCGGTGTGTGGGCTGGGCTCAGCGCCGCCGTGGCCGCCGTGGCGGCGGTATCCTTGGCCAGCTACGCCCGCCAGTCTCGCTCTACCCGGCTCTTCTTGGGTGCTGCGGTGATGGCGGTGGGTGCGGTGAGCCTCGCCGGCATCAATGGCTGGTGGTACGTCTCCAGCTTCGGTGTGCCGTGGTGGGATAAGACCCCGCAGATCTTTGGCATCGAGTTCACCACCGTCGCCCTCGTGTTCACTCTGGTGGTGGTCGGCATCGCCGTGGTGTACTCCTTCCTCGACACACTGCGGCGGCCGCAGAATGTCTCCGCCGCGGAGCAAGAGGACAACGCCCGCCAGGCACGCATGGCCGATGCGCTATCGAAGACCCCCACCAAGGACGAGGCCATGGCCGCCGCTCAGCGCGAGACCGAGCGGGAACAGCAGGCCCAGAAAGCGGCCTCCCATTCCCGAACCGGCCAGCTCTTGGCCGCCCCCATCGCCATCGCCTGCGTGGGCATTTTGATCATCAGTTATGGCTCCTTTGCCAAGAGCTTCCTGCAACAGTGGCCGCAGTACTCCATTGGCACCGGCAACGTCCGCGAGCTGAGCGGAACCACCGGCCAGCTGGCCAATGACGCCGTGATTGAGACCAATACCAATGACTCCTTCCTCGCCCCTGCCGATGGCAAGGACCTCAAGGACTCGCTGGATAATGGCGAGAACTCCTATGGCTTCGGGCCCAATAATCTGCCGGTGCGCTTGGACGTCTCCGGCTACCGCGCCTGGCCGGAAAGCGCTGCGGAGGCACTCGACGGCCCCCAAACCACTATCGAGATCCAGGAGTCGGTCGTGGGCCAGCCGGTGGGCACCGAGGGCGGCTTCAACACCACAACCGGCATCAACGGCTCCCACGCCAAGCTGCCCTTCGGCCTCGACCCAGCACAGGTGCCGGTGCTGGGCTCCTATCGCCAGAATGATCAGATCCCAGCCGCGGTAACCAGTGACTGGTTCTCCCTGCCGTCTGAGCGCAGCGAAGATGCACCCATCGTAGTGATCACCGCCGCCGGCTCCACCGAGCGCAAAGACGTTAATGGCGATCCCATCGAGGGCGAAACCTTGGTGGTGGAATACGGCCATCGCAGCGCCGATGGCTCCGTGGAGATGCTCGGCGAATACGAGCCCATCGACGCCTTCCGCGACGATATCTGGCGCAACCTGCGCGTCCCGCTGGCTGATCTCCCCGGTGAGGCCAACGTGATCCGTATTAAGGCCGAGGATGATTCCCTCTACCCAGGCCACTGGCTAGCCTTCACCCCGCCGCGCGTGCCCACATTGGCCTCCGTAAACACGCTCATTGGCAGCGACACCCCTGGCCTGCTCGACTGGCCGGTGGCCCTACAGTTCCCAGATCAGCGCAGCTTTGATCACTATGCCGGTGTCACCGAGATTCCGCGCTATCGAATCTCACCGGATAAGCCCGGTAAGGAATCCCTCTCGGGCTTCCAGGACTTCACCGGCGGTGGTGCCCTCGGTACCGCCGAGGCAGTGAATACCTCCTATGAGGCGCCGGGCTATCTGAAGAATGATTGGAAGCGCGACTGGGGCAGCCTGCAGTACTACGCACTACGCACCAACTCTGAGGGCGAGGCGCCTAAGGAGGCCGCGATCGACACCGAGACCATCACCCGCTCTGGGTTGTGGAAACCATCGAAGATGCAGACCTTCCGCAACTAGCCCATCTCCGGCCCGCGCGCCGAGCGAATCGACAAAAGGCGGCGGTTACAGCACTGATGCTGTGATCGCCGCCTTCTGCTGAGCGCCGCCGCCGCACTGGGACTATCACCGGCCTGCGGGGCGGCGTCGATAAGCATCCCTAGGCCTGAGCCATGACCACCTCGCGCAGCACGCCCAGTGGGAGCGTGCCCTCGCGCAGCGCGAGGCGGTGGAACTCCTTCAGCTCGCCGGGGCGGGCCGCCAAGAAGTCATCGCGCAGCTGCTCCCACAGGCGCTGGCCCACCTTGTAGGAGGGAGCTTGCCCCGGCCAGCCCAGGTAGCGATCCACCTCGAAGCGGAGGAAGCCATCGGCCATGGCCACGTTGTTCTTCATGAACTGCCAGGCATAGTCCGCATCCCAGGTGCCACCATCGGGAGTGGTTTTACCCAGGTGCACGCCGATGTCCAGGGCCACGCGGGCCGCGCGGAGGCGCTGTCCGTCGAGCATGCCCATGCGGAAGCCGGCATCGGGAAGGAAACCGAGCTCATCCATGAAGCGCTCCGCATAGAGCGCCCAGCCCTCGGCATGGCCGGAGTTGAATCCCATCTGGCGGCGCCAGCTATTGAGGTGCTCGGCCTCATAAACCTGCTGGCCCAGCTGCAGGTGATGGCCGGGCACGCCCTCGTGGTAGACGGTGGTGAGCTCCTGCCAGGTATTGAACGTGTCCTCGCCCTCCGGCACGGACCACCACATGCGGCCCGGGCGGGAGAAATCCGCCGAGGGCTCGGTGTAGAAGATGCCGCCGGTACCGGCCTTGTCGATGCAGCACTCGATGCGCTGCACCGGCTCGGGGATATCGAAATAGGTGCCGTTCATTTTCGCGATCACATCATCGGCGATCTGCTGCATCCACTGCTGCAGCTCATCCACGCCGTGCAATTGATAGGCGGGATCGGCGTTGAGCCGCTCAAAAGCCGCGGTGGGGCTGGTGCCCTCCCCATAGAGCTCGGCGGCGCAGACCTCTTGCTCGGCGATGATCCGCTGCAGCTCTTCCAGACCCCACTCATAGGTATCGTCCAGATCGATGCGGTGACCCACCCACAGGTGGCTGGCCACCTCGTAGCGCTCCCGGCCCACCCCATCCGCGGCGGTGGCGTGGGGTGCGATCCGCTCCTCCAAGAAGGTGGCCAGCTCCGCGGCTGCCTGCTTGCCCGCCGCCACCTGCTCGGCGGTGGCCTCGGCCTCCGCGCCATAGACATCCAGCAGGGATTGCTCGGCGGCCATGGCCTGCAGCTGCTCGATACCGCGCTGCACCTGCCGCTGCGCGGGCACCAGACCGCGGGAGGCGCCCTCGGCGAGGGTCTGGGCGTATCCGCGATAGGCCTCGCCCATGCGCGCAATACGCGCGGCCACATTGGCCTTGCCCTCCGGGGTGGAGGTGTCCATCTGCGCCAGAGTGTCGCGCACACTCTGAATCGGGCAGGCAATGTTATTGAGATCCCTTAAAGGTTCTCCCAGCGCGTGGCGATCCAAGGCCACGCCGAGGCGATCGAGCATCGCCGCCTTCGTCACCGACTCGGCCTCGTCCACCGGCTCGGCCTGCTGCAGCTTCCTCATGGTCTCCCGCGCTAGGTCAGCCTCGGCCTCAACCCCCGCAGGGGAGTAATCGCCCCAGCGGTCTTGGTTCTCCTCCAAGCCCAAGGCAGTAGCGAACTCGGGCGAGAGTGCAATACTCGCTTTCACATACTCGTCAGCGATCTGGTTAATAGTCATACGCTACAGATTAGGGAAGAATCCACTGCGCGAACACACTTCAGGGGCCGGTCTCGATTAGGAGTGCTAGGCCGGCGTCCTGGACCATTGTGGGAAGAAGGTGTGCGCCCATTGCGCGGGCCACAGCACCACCGCGGTCGCCGCCGCCGTACCCGGCACTGCCCCCACTGCTACGCAGAAAACCCCCAGCGAAACGCACTAATCTGTGCTTCGCTGGGGGTTCTGTTGAGCTGCGGCCGTGGCCGTTGTTTTAGTCGTCTACATCGATTTCATCGACAGTGCCATCCTCGAGCACTTCCACCTCGATGGCCCCATCACGGTAGGTCCAGTGATCATCGTCGAAGGTGGCACTGCCGCACTGGTCCTGCACCAGCTGGGTCACGCGGGGCTTATCCACCCCAGCACGCACCACGTCATCGTCGAGGAGATCATCCTCGGCGTTATTGGAGTAGGCACGGATCTCGCAGGGCGCAGTACCACCGACGGGGGTGCGGGTGGCGGGTGCAGCGCTCTCGGTCTCAGTGACGGTTTCTACCTGGGACGTCTCTCCGTTCACGGAGGTAGTTTCGGTGACAGTGTCAGTGGTGGTTTCACCAGAGTCACCACAGGCCGCTAGGCACGCCGCTGCGGTGGCAAGGGCAGCGTAGCTCAGTATCTTTTTCATAGTTGAAAAATTAATCTATGACGATACTGAAGTTCTAGGCGGGGGTGACAAGAGTGGCTTGTCGCAGAGGACATAGCCTGTATCGCGCTTCGCTTGTTTCGATAGCCGCACAAGAAGAACGATGAACAGACCGTATATGTAGCAGCCCGCCAATGCGATGGAGACGCCCATCGCCACCGTGTTTCCCCACTGTAGGTTCCACCAGAAGTGGCCCGCGAAGGAGGCCAGCAGCCAGCCGAGGGCGATGAAGATGCGGCGTGGCGTCGATAAACGAGCCACCTGCGGTCCGCCTAGCAGGGCATAACCCACACCCCAGCCGGCGATCGCGGAGAGCACCACGTGCAGCCCCACGCCTAAGAGGGTGCGCAAGCCCCACATATGCAGCGCTCCCCAGAGATCCGAGGCGGGGTGATACACCGCGCCGATGGTGCCATAGAGCAGGTTCTCGGTGATTTCAAAACCGAGCCCCACGAGCGCACCGGTGATAAAGCCATGCCACGGGCGGTTGAGGAAGCGGAAGGAAAAAATGATGATGACCACGCCTAGGGCTTTGGAGATTTCCTCCGGATAGGCGCCTCCTAAAGAGGCTTCTACTTTGTCCCAGCCGAGCTTGGAGGTCAGTGCCATGATCGGCCCACCCGAAAGCATGGTGAGCCCGAAAGACGCGAATGCGCCCCAGCTTATCGCCGATACCACCCACCGCAGTACCTGGCTGCGTTGCAGGCCCGGCGCGGTGCGGGCAGAGGGCCACAGCGAGGTACGACGGAGCAGAGAAATAATCACTACCGCATAGAGCACGGCGCAGGGAATACCCACGACGAAGCCCTGCGGGGAGAGTACAGCGGTACCGCCAACCAGAACTAAGCCGATGGGCACGCAGATGGCGATCATGACGATCATGGTGATGCGGAAAATCGAGCTCATGCCACATCCTTTTCTCGACTTAGAGCCTGCACGGGCTCCTCGGCGGGGGCTTTATCCGAGCGGTGTTCGGAGGGGGCGGCTTTCCCATCCAGCTGGCGTTGCAGCTGCTCGGGATGCACCCGTGGCGCGAGCGGATACTCGCCTTTGAGGAGGTCCTTGCCGTAGACCACCTCGCCCTTATCGGCTAGCACCACCGGTTCCTCGCCGGTGAGCGAGGCAAACACTGCGGCCCCGATACTTGGCGCATCGTCACCAGAGACAAGCGCCACCATTGTTGTTCCCTCGTGTTCACCGGTGCCGACGGCAGAGAAGGCCACATAGCCGCTATCACTGGCGATCACATAGGCGTCGCTGACATCCTCACTGTTCACTTTGAGAGAAAACACAGCCTCATCCGTGGGCAGTCCGGTCACGCGAATGGCCCGCACCATGCGCTGCAGAGTCAGCACCGGATCATCAGTGCTGTCAACGACAGTGGAGGTGATCCGCGCGCCGTGACAATCGAAGGAGGTCACCAGCGGATCGGTACCGTCGTGTGAACAGGAAGGCTGCATCTGCTGCTGCGTCGGGTCCAGATAGACGGGTATCTCCCAGTTGTTATTCACTCCGGTAAGCACCACCGGCTTTGCGCCCGCACTGAGGCGCTCAGGGATTGCGGCATTGATAGCCAGCGGCAACGCCAGCACAACACTCACCGCAATCATCAATGCCCACCAGCTTTTCGCGCCGGCGGACGGTTTCAAGTAATTGCGCATAGCCACCAGTGTAGGTGGGCAGTAGGACACGCCCTCGCTACGCTGGTGCCTATGAAACTTTATGATTTGTTTGACCTTGTCAACGGGGATTGGATCGATTCCATTACAATCCCAGCCGACCGCGGCATCTACGGCGCCTTCCATAAACTGCGCGATCGCGCCGAGGATGATGTCCGCGCCCTCATCGAGGGTGGCTCCTCGCGCGCCAGTGCTCTCTACTCTTCCTTCATGGACACTGAGGGCATTAACCAAGCTGGTATTGCGCCCATTGCTCCGCTTATCGACGCCATCTCCCAAAGCATCCACCCCGCCACCCCTGACACCGACGCTGGGGTAGATAAGACCCGCTTCGCCCACGTGACTGGGAAACTCTACCGCGAGGGTGTGCCCTCGTTGTTGGGCTGCTACATGGCCAAGGATGCCGGCAGCGAAAACGTTGTCGCTTGGGCGGACCAGTCCGGTCTGGGCCTGCCGAACGAAGCCTATTATCGCGAAAAGGCTCACGCCTCGGTGCTTCAGGCCTATGAGCAGCATGTGGCCACCATGCTCGAGCTCGCCGGTGTTGCGGAGGGAGATGCGGCCGCGGATGCTGCAGGACGCATCGTGGCCCTTGAAACTCGGATCGCCTCTGGGCACCGCGATGTGGTGGCGTCGCGCGATGCGCAGAAGAGCTACAACCCGATCGCTGTCTCTGAGTTGCCCGAGTTTAGCCGCGAGTTCCTGCTGGCGAGCGGGCTTGAGCCCGACACCACCGTCATTGTGCGCAACAAGGAGTTCCCCGAGTTCATCGATACCCTGCTCGCGGAGGTCGCCCCCGAGGACCTGCGCCTATGGGCGTGCCGCAGCATCATCTCCTCCTTCGCCTCCATGCTGCCCACCGAGCTTGAGCTGGAGAATTTCCGCTTCTACAACGGTGTGCTGCAGGGCTCGACCGAACAGCTGCCTCGGTGGCGTCGCGCTGTGTCTTTCGCCGACTCGGCCGTTTCTGAGGAGATCGGGCAACTCTTTGTGCAGAAGCACTTCCCACCGGAGTACAAGGCAGAAATGGAACGCCTCGTGGACTATCTGCTGGGTGCCTACCGCGAGCGCATCAGTCAGCTGGAGTGGATGACACCCGCCACCCGCGAGCGCGCCCTAGAGAAGCTGGGCACCTTCAAGGCCAAGATCGGCTACCCCGACACCTGGCGCTCCTATGACTTCGAGGTCTCGGCCGCCGGTGCCGATGTGGTGGCTAATGCCCGTGCCGCCTCCGCCTTCGAGCACGACTACCAAGTGGCCAAGGTAGGCAAGCCCGCCGACCGCGAGGAATGGTTCTGTCCGCCGCAGATGGTCAACGCCTTCTACTACCCAGTGCAAAATGACATCACTTTCCCGGCCGCGATCCTACGCCCACCCTTCTACTCCCCGGATGCGGATGCCGCCACCAACTTCGGCGCTATCGGTGCCGTGATCGGTCACGAGATCGGCCATGGCTTCGATGACCAAGGCTCCCGCTACGATGGCCAAGGCAACCTCAACGATTGGTGGAGCGCCGAGGATCGCGCCGCCTTCGAGAAATTGACCGCCACCTTGGTGCAGCAATTCGACGGTCAGGTGCCCTCCGTCTTGGCCGAGTCCGAGGAGGACAGCGCCGGAGTCAACGGCGAGTTCACCCTCGGCGAGAATATTGGCGATCTCGGCGGCCTCGGCATCGCCGTGGTGGCTTATCGCCGCTGGCTCGATGATCAGGGCTTGAGCTTCGACACCGATGAGAAGCTGCGCGTGGACACCGAGGGCGCACGCCCTGAACTGGATGTGGAACTCACCGGCCTGCAGCGCCTCTTCGTCTCCTGGGCTCGGGTGTGGCGCACCAAGATCCGCCCCGAGCTACAAAAGACCTACCTGGCTGTGGACCCGCACTCCCCCGCCGAGTTCCGCTGCAACCTCATCGCCGGCAACGTGGCCGAGCTCTATGAGGCCTTCGAGGTCGATGAGAGCTCCCCGCTGTATATCCGCCCCGAGGAGCGGGTGAGCATCTGGTAGCACCCCGCAGCAGCACAAGACATCTCCTTGGCTAGAATCTAGGCACCATGCGCGATTGCTAGTGAAGGGGATGTTCTCGTGTCCGATAGCTCCACCACCGCCGCCGAAACCGCGGAGATGATGCCCGCCGCCGAGCAGCTCGAACAGCTGCTCTGGTACTTCTCGGAGCACTATCCTGCACCGGATTTCACACCACCGTGGCAGGGCGGGCGCACCGATCCGGCCGATGCCGAGCGCTGGGTCTCACACATCGTGGACCGCACCACCCATGCCGCGATTCTGCAGCTGGGCACAGCGGTGGATCATCGCATGCCGCAGGTGGCCTGGACCGACCAAGTGGAGCTCACCCCGCTGGGCAGCCACACTCTCATCACCACCGATAATCCCAGCTCCACGGCGATTCTCAGCGTTCATGGCGGCAGTGGCTTTTTCGGCGGCGGGGCCTTCCGTGATGTCTACTGGCAGCCGCTAGTGGCCGCGCTGGCCCAGCGCAGCGGCGCGCGGGTCATAGATGTGCACTATCCCCTGCACCCTGCGGAGCCTACGGCCGCCCGCACCGCAGTGCGCGAGGCCCGCAGCGCCGCCCAGCAGCTGCAGGGGGTGGATCGGGTCATCGGCTTCGGCGATGGCTATGGTGCCGCCCTCCTCGGTGCTCTCGCCTCCGAGTTCGACGGGCTGATCCTGCGCAACCCGCAACTCGGCGGCGGCGCAGAAACGGTTGAGCTGCCCAACGCTGAGACCTGGCCCCGCACCCTCATCCAGGAGTTCAGTCATTCCAGCTGGGCCGATGAGGGCGCGCTCGGAGAGCTCAGCGAGGCGCAGACAGTGCGCTATTACGCAGCAGACTATCTCGCCACCCCACAGCAGGCCCGCCAGCTCATCGAGGACGCCGCGGACTTCTGCCGCTAGGGGGATAGCGGCGAGGTGGCGTCGACAAGCGCTAGTTCTGGATGTCCTTGCGCAGCTGCTCCACATCAATATCGTGCAGCGGCGCGGCCTCGTCGAGGAATTCTTCCTCCTGGGGTTCGTCGACCTCCACCAGGGTGACCACCGCGCCGGTGGAATCCGCGACCAAAGCCAGCGCCCCAAAATCGGAGTTCATGGGCGGGCGAATCACCTCGCCGCCGAGATCCTCCACCATCTGCACCGCAAGGCGCAGATCCTCCACGCCAAGGAAGGACTGCCAGAAGCTCGGCACCTGGGGCGGGAACTGGCCGGCGGCATCAAAGAATCCAGCAAAGGCCGCGCCATCAGCCAAGGCCATGGTGTAACTCTGGCCGGCGTCGTTCTCCACGGTGTGCAGATTCCACTCGAAAAGCTCGGCATAAAACTTCAGTGTGTCCTCGTGATTGGTCACGGTGGTCAACTCATGCCACACGCTCGTGCCCGGCTCGCCCGCGGCCACGAAACGCTCCTCGCCGTCTGGCTGGATCACACCGAATAACGCGCCGGAGCTATCGGCGATCACCACCATCTGGCCTTGGCTGGTGGGCAGCGGCTCGGTGAGGCAGCGCCCCCCGAGCTCAGGAACGCGCTCGACCACATGGTTAATGTCCGAGGTGAGGAAATACGTCACCCAACTATCGGGCTGCTGCGAATCCTCCGGCTTGGCCACCAGGCCTGCCACTGGCATCCCGTTTTTCGTAGCAAGCAGATAGCCCGAGGAGAGCTCGGTGTAGTCCCAGCCGCACACCTTGGAGTAGAAATAGCGCGCCTTGCGCAACTCCGAGGTGGACAGATC
Source organism: Corynebacterium sp. 11A (assembly GCF_008930935.1). Taxonomy (NCBI): domain Bacteria; kingdom Bacillati; phylum Actinomycetota; class Actinomycetes; order Mycobacteriales; family Corynebacteriaceae; genus Corynebacterium; species Corynebacterium sp. 11A. Next base: position 122,103 of record NZ_PQMR01000005.1, on the reverse strand, counting down.
GATCCAATAGGGCATCCCGTCCTGGCCCATGAATGCTGGCATGGCTTAGAGATTCCTCCACTTCTCAGGGTCGAAGTCATCATTCGCGGTGGCCTCATCAAAGAAGTCATCTTCGTCATCAGAGGTAGACACCCGTGCCTGCAGTCCACCGACGCGCACCATATCACCGGCGTGCAGAGTTTTGCCGCGGCGAGTTTCTTGCTCATCGTTGACATACACCTCGCCCTCGGCGATAGCGGTCTTGGCCGCGCCGCCGGTCTCGACAAGGTTGGCGAGCTTCACGAACTGCCCGAGCTTAATGGTCTCGGTCTTAATCGCAACATCAATTACATGTGAATTGTTCATCGTGTCTTCAGTGTAGTCAGCGCCCCAGACACTGTGGCGCACCGCGCTACGCCGCGGCTCGCGGCCGCACCTAGGCGAGCAACGCCGCCGCCCCCGTGAGGCACATATAGCAGCCGAATCCGGCAAAGACGGTGCCACTGAGCGCATCGATGGCCGCAGCATAGCGGCGCAGCGTGGCGCTGACCGTGCTGACCGTCAGCGCCACCCCGGGAAACCAGAGCAGCTGGATTATCTCGAGACACAGCACGATGAGTACTTGTTCCCCTAAGGCGCTGTCTGCCGAGATGAACTGGGCAAATACGGCCCCGAAAAACAGGATGGCCTTGGGATTGGAGAGGTTGGTGGCCATCCCCAGCCGCAGCTGCGCCGCCGTGCTGCGGGGCAGGGTGTCAGGCGGTGTTGTTTCCTTCGCGTCCGCAGCACCCTGCGCATGGCGACGACGCCGCCCTAGCCAATAGGGGCCAAGCGCCGCAGAGAGGGCCCGCATGCCGAGATAGAGCAGGTAGGCGCCACCGATGAGTTTCAGCAGATTCATTAGCCCCGGGTGGGTGGTGACCAGCGCCGAGAGGCCTGCGAGCGAGGCGAGAATCCACACCGTATTTCCCAGACAGATACCTAGGGCCACGAGCACCCCGGCGCGCCGCTGCCGGGAGGCGATGCGCAGAATTTGAAAGACATCCGGCCCTGGGGATGCGAGTGCCACTATCCACACCGCGCAGAGGCTAGCGAGAGAGCTGAACACGAGGGCCTTTCTTCCGGAAGCGACGAGGCGGTGGCGAGACAGTGCTGGGCAGCGGTGAACACGCTGCGTACAGGCTGGCCGCTAGATCTGATCCCGAGGCCGCAGCGTGATCTGATCGACGTTCATATGCGCGGGCAGGGCAGCGATCCAGCGCACCGTTTCTGCAATGTCCTCGGCCGAGAGGTTGAGCTTATCGGCATAGACCTTCTCGGCTTGGCTCTGATCGCCGCGGAAACGGTTGAGAGAAAAGTCTGTCTCTACCCGGCCCGGGCATACCTCCACCACGCGAATGGGTTCCTCGCGGGTTTCGATACGCAACGCCCGAGTAAGCGCGGCCACCCCGAACTTCGCGGCGTTATAGCCACCGCCACCGGCGTAGGCGGTGTGTCCGGCGACCGAGCTCATGTTGATGATCTGCCCGGCACCCTCGGGGGCCTGGCGCAGCAGCGGCAACAAGGCCTGGGTGAGACGCACCGTGCCAAGCACATTGACCTCATACATCCACTGCCATTCCTCGATGCGCCCTTCTTCTACAGAGTCCAGCCCCTTGGCGCCGCCGGCGTTATTTACCAGCAGATCGCAGCGGGAAATCTGGGAGCAGAAACTCTTCACGGATGCTTCATCGGTGACATCCAGCGGCAGGGCGATACCGCCGATCTCGTGCGCGAGTTCCTCGAGTGGTTGCTGCCGTCGCGCCCCGAGGATCACGGTCCAGCCATCGGCGGCGAGGGCGCGGGCGCAGGCCGCGCCGATACCGGCGGAGGCTCCCGTCACCACGGCGGTGCGGCCCTGCGTGTTCAGGTGCGGATAGTGCTCATGCGCTGTGTTTTCGGCCATAACGGCCATTATGGCAAAACTCGCCACCGTGGGGGCACTATCCACCCGCTGAGGCGGGATCTGGCTGGGCGGCTCAGCGCTGCTGGGGATGGGAATCCGCTGGCGTTGCAGCATGCTGGGGTAGCCATCTGCCCACGGCCTCCTCGACGGCTGTGCGCGCCGCGTCGGAAACGAACATGTGATCCGTGCACTTTGGCACCACCACGAGCTCGCTGTCCGGCAGTAGCTCGTGCAGTCGCCGACCATGCTCGATTCCTACCACTGGGTCCTCATCGGGGTGCACAATCAGCACCGGCACGTCGCAGTCACTGAATTCGGTGGCCGCGGTGGCAGCGACATCCTGCACAAAGGTTTCATCCACCAACCCAGGGTCCAGATCGGGCACATCGGCGGCCGCAGCCTCCACGTGATGGGCGGTGGCTGGGGCGGACAGCGCCACCACACCCTGCAGGTGCTCCCCCAGCCCCGTGCTGCGGCTACGCGCTGCGGCGCTGAGCACCGCCAGCCCGCCGAGCGAATGCCCGAGGAGGATCACCTGAGAAAACCGCGGCAGCTCCTCCAGCTCCCCCGTGCTGCTGCCAGCTGCGGCTGTGTCGCCAAGCATGACCCGAGAGACTCCCTCGAGTTCCTCGATATAGGTGGAGTAGAGATGCCGCGAGAAGTCCATGCGCACGGAGCCGTAGCCGTGGCCGGCGAGGAAGCGGGCTAGTTTGACCAGGATTTTGGTTTCTTTGCTGCAGCCGAAGCAATGCGCCATCACCACGAGGGTCTCGCTGGGTTGGGCGGGCAGCGTGAGCACCCCAGTGACGCCGTTGATCGTGAGCTGTTTCTTCTTCAGCATCGAGATTCTCCCTCCACTCGTGTTTCCACTAGCCCACTCGCCTGCATGAGCGCATAGCAGGTGGTGGGCCCTACAAAACGATACCCAAGGCTTTTGAGTTCGCGGGCTAATTCTGCGGCCTCGGGGCTGGTGGTGGGGATGTGATCCACATGAGCAAAACTGCTGCCGAGGGGCTGCTGGTAGCGGGCAAGCAGCTCCGGTAAGGGCGCACTCTCGCGGGTGCGCAGCAGCACCTGCGCATTGCTGATCGCCGCGGTGATCTTGGCGCGGTTGCGGATAATCGCTGGATTCTCCAGCAGGCGCTGTATGTCTGCCTCGTCGAAGGCTGCGACTTTCTCGGGGTCGAAATGAGCAAAGGCCTGCCGGAAAGCGGGGCGTTTCTGCAGGATCGTTCGCCAGGATAAGCCCGCTTGGAAGCCCTCGAGCACGAGGCGTTCATATATCCCGCGCTCATCGCGCACCGGATGCGCCCATTCGTTGTCATAGTAATCGCGCAACTGGGCGCTCTGGTTGCCCCAAGGAATACGCCAGCGCCCATCCTCACCTTGGGTGAGACCGCGCTGCTCGGGGCTGAATACTGCTGTGTGGTCTGCGGTGGTGTTCATGCCTTGCACTCTAGGAAAAGCCTCGGACACTTGCCCCACCCCCTACTGCCGGTGGCACCGACTCCTACCGCTCTGATCTGCGGCGATAGCTCCGCACCGGCGCGGTAATGCCCTCACCCCGCAGGCGCTCGCCCAGCTGCGGCGGCGCGGCTCACCCATGCGATGCCGCCCATCCTCGCCTCCTAGAATGGGGCATTATGAGCTTTGATGTCGGTACCTATTCCAGCTTCGAGCAGATGGCGAAGGGGGAATGGCATCTACCCATCGACAATGCCACCCTCAACGCGGTGCACCGCCGCTCCCAGAATCTGATGCGTGATTTCAATGAGGAGCGCCACCCCGAGCGGGCCCGCGCCATCGCCGAGGAGTGGCTGGGCGCTGTCGGCGGCGGTTCCACAGTGGTAGCACCGGCCTTTATCGAATACGGGCGCAATACCTTCATCGGCCCCGAGGTATTTATTAACGCCAAGGTCACTATTTTAGATTCCGCGCCCGTGACCATTGAGAAGGGTGCACTGATCGGCCCCGATGTCCGGCTGATCACTGTGAATCATCCGGTCTATGACGTGGAAATGCGCCGCCATGGCTGGGAAAAGGCCGCCCCGATCACCATCGAGGAGGATGCATGGATCGGCGCTGGAGTAACGGTTCTGCCTGGGGTGCGGATCGGGGCCCGCTCGGTGATCGGGGCTGGGGCGATCGTCACCACCGATATTCCTGCCGATTCCTTAGCGCTGGGGGTGCCGGCGCGGGTGGTCGATACGCTCGAGGATAGCCAGGAGAGGTGGGAGCGCGACGAGCTTCCGGATGGGGTGCCGGTGCGCGCCATGGATTATCGACGCACCATCACCAAGCGCTAGGTCAGAGCAGCTAGGGGCGAGCCGCTAGGAGAATACCGGGCTGATCACAATAGATATCTAGCCGTGTGACCTCGTGAAATCCCAGCGATATGTCCTCGACAACAACAGGATGTGTGCACGTTATCTGCACATTCATCTGCCCGAGCACGCCATTGCTCACCATGAGGTGCACAACCACAACCTCCACGATTCCCAGTAGCAGCACCCCTAACATCCCACGCTCACCCCGACACTACGGCTAGCCTCTGCACCATGACCTTTCCCTGTGATCTCGGAGCGATTGGCGCTGGGCTGCCCGTGGCCCGCGATATCGCGCTCTTTCAGCAGCGTCTGGCCCAGAGCGGTGCCACTGTGGTGCACGCCCCGCCCGGTACGGGTAAAACCACCTTGATCCCGCCGGCGGTCGCCAATCTGCTGCATGAGCAGTCACATTCCGGGAAAGTACTGGTGACAGCGCCGCGGCGAGTGGCGGTGATCGCCGCCGCCCAGCGCCTGCGCCAGCTGCATCACGGTCCCCGCACAGATATCGGTTTCGCGGTGCGCGGCCAGAGCGAAGCGGGTCGGCTCATCGAGTTTGTGACCCCGGGCGTGCTGGTGCGCATGCTACTCAGCGATCCCGAACTCTCCGGTATCGACGCCGTCATCCTCGACGAGGTACACGAACGCAATCTCGACACCGACCTTGCCCTCGGCATGCTCGCCGAGCTGCGCCTATTGCGCGAAGACCTGCAGCTTGTGGCAATGTCCGCCACCGTGGATGCCCGCGCCTTCGCCACGCTTATCGACGCCACCCTGCACCAGGTAGACGCCGCCCTCCATCCGGTAGATATCCGCTATCAACCCGGCCCGGCGCGCCTCGACGAGCGGGGGGTGACCCGCGAGTTTTTGTCGTGGACAGCGCGGGTGGCCGATGAGGCGCTGGCCGAGTTCGCTGGCTCAGTGCTGGTTTTCTTACCGGGGCGTCGGGAAATCGAGCGAGTGGCCGAGCAGCTGCACGGCCCGCATGCGCAGCTGCATGGCGGGCTGAGTGCGAAAGACCAAGCGGCGATCGTGCGCGGCGGCAACGAACCGCGGATTGTGCTGGCCACCTCGATTGCGGAGTCCTCTCTGACCGTGCCCGGGGTGCACACCGTGGTGGATGCGGGCTTGGCACGGGTGCCGCGCCGCGACAATCTCCGCGCCATGACGGGGCTGATCACCATCACCGCCGCGCGCTCGGCCATGGATCAGCGCGCCGGCCGCGCCGGACGACTCGGGTCCGGCACCGCGATTCGGCTGTGCGAGCAGCGTAGTTATGCTGCCGCAGCCGCCTATCCCGCCCCAGAGATCGCCACCTCTGATCTCACGCAGGCGGCGCTCACCTTGGCTAGCTGGGGCAGCCCTCGGGGCGAGGGCTTTCCGCTTCTCGATGCTCCCCCGCCGGCCGCGCTGGCCGCTGCGGAGGAGGTGCTGCGCGGGATAGGTGCCGTCGATAAGCATGGGGCGATCACTGAGCATGGCCGCAGGATCTCTACCATCCCCGCGGACCCGCGCTGTGCCCACGCGCTGCTGCAGGCAGGCCCCGCTGCCGCGCCGGTGCTGGCCGAGCTCACCGTGGGCAGCGCCACGGATCTCAGCGCCCCGAGCAGCTCGCCCCAGGTGGCGCGGGAGACCCGCCGTTTCGCTCGGATCGCTCGTTCCGCCTCCTCTGAGCAGCCCGCGCATCTGCGGCAACTATCTGCCGGCGGGGTGATCGCGCTGGCCTTGCCGCACATGGTGGCCCGGCTCGTGGATGCCGATCAGCACATCTATCTCACCACCGCGGGGACACGGGCGCGGCTGCTCGATACCCAGCTGCGTGGCTCCGAGTGGCTGGCCGTGGCGGAGATGAGCCGCGGCACGAATCAGCAGGCGCTGCCCATTATTCGGCGCGCCGCTGCCGTGAGCGAGGAGCAGATCCTTCAGCTCTATCCGCCCACCAGCAGCACCGAGGTGCGGGTGCGCCAGGGCAAGCTGAGTGCCCGCACGATTCGGAGTATCGCCGCGATTGAGCTGGCGTCTACCCCCACCGCCGTGCCCGTGGCGCAGGTGGAGGAGGCGGTAGCGCGTGCCTTCGAGCGTGATGGCCTGCGCGATATACGCTTCAGCGCCGCCGCCCGGCAGCTGCGCCAGCGCATGGCGTTCTACCACGCCCAGGACACGACGTGGCCAGATGTGAGCGATGCGGGCCTCATCGCCGCTGCGCCCATCTGGTTGAGCATGCACTATCCGCGGCTCGCCGAGGGCATGCCGCTGGCGGAGATCGACATGCACCAGGCGCTGCGCTCTCTATTGCCGTGGCCGGCGGCTCAGGATTTCGACAAGGATGTGCCCGCCAGTATCACCGTGCCCTCGGGGCGATCGATCCCCGTGGACTACAGCGATAAGCAACCCAGCGTGCAGGTCAAACTCCAAGAGTGCTTTGGGCTCGAGGACAGCCCCGAGGTACTCGGCACGCGCATCCGCTTCGAGCTGCTTTCCCCTGCCGGGCGACCCGTAGCGATCACCGATAACCTCACCCGCTTCTGGGACGGCGCCTATGCAGATGTGCGCGCCGACATGCGCGGGCGCTACCCCAAGCATCCCTGGCCGGAGGATCCCCGAACCGCACCAGCCACCCGAAAAACCACAGCCCAGCTGCGCCGTTAAAAGCTCCCGCCGGGCACCACTACGCAGGTAGGAACGCATGAAGGGCAATTCGACATCCACCGGCCCGTGCCCCACCGGCCGTGATCATCGTTCGCTCGCGGTGACGGAGAGGGTCTGGCCCGACCAGCTGCTCCATGAAGGGATACCCTGCGCACGCCTGCGCCGCACCTTCTAGGGCTTCAGATGTGCTTTACTATCCTTTACTGTTTTTTAGCATTTCTACTATCTCACCCCACGCACCAGCATCTCGCACCCGAGGTGTGCGACGGCCGAAGCCGATAGGACGGGTACATGACGAGCCCTTTTCCGAGTGACCACACCTACACCCACGGATATGACGCCTCCGTGATCGATGGACACAGCAAGCGCACAGCCCAGAACTCAGCGGGGACACTGCTCGGCATGCTACGCCCAGGCATGGATGTGCTGGACATTGGATCGGGCGCCGGCACCATCACCGCTGATCTTGCCTACGCGGTGGCTCCCGGACGAGTAGTGGCGGTTGAGCTTGATCATACTGCTGCCGAGTGGAGACGCCGCACCCTAGAGCAGCGTGGTATCAACACAGTCGAGGTGGTGGTAGAAGACGCCCACCAGCTTTCGTATGCGGATCACTCTTTCGATCTTGTTCATGCCCATCAGGTGCTGCAGCACGTGGCCGACCCTGTGCTCGTACTACAGCACATGTGGCGAGTCACCCGCCCTCACGGCATTGTTGCCGCGCGCGATGCTGATTACACCGCTTTTAGCTGGTAGCCCCACGATCCACGACTCGAGCGGTGGCGCGAGTTGTACCTTTTGGCTGCCCGCCACAATGGCGGTCATCCCGACGCGGGTGTGCGGCTCAAGTATTGGGCTGAGCAGGCAGGAATTCATCCGGTCCGCATAGGCGCAGCGATCTGGCCATTCAGCACCCCGAGGATCTCACCTGGTGGTCTCAGTCGTGGGCGCAGCGCATCAGCAACACCCAACTCTCCACGCTGATTCTCCGCGAGGGCTGGGCCAGCGAGGAGGAATTACACTATATTGCCGATGCGTTCCGTCGCTGGGGCAGTCAACTCGGCGCCTATTTCATGGTGCCGCACGGCGAACTCATTGCCCGCAAGCCACACCCATCTGCCGCCGGCTAAAACGGCTCCCCAAAAATCTGGGTGTAGCTGAGATAGCAGGACATCACTACTACCAGCGTCAACAACGCAATCCGGATGAGTTTCGTCCCTCCTGCGAGCACGGTGCGCGCCCCCAGCTGCGCCCCGGCCACGTTCATCACCGCCAAGGCGATGCCCATGGTCCACCACACATGTCCTCCGAGAATGAACACCACCAGTGCGCCGGCGTTGATGGCACAGTTCACCACCTTGGCCAGCACCGCCGATTGCAGGAAATTCCGTCCCAGCACCGCCGTAAACACCATGATCAGAAACATTCCGGTGCCGGGCCCGAACACGCCGTCGTAGAGTGCGATCGCGCCGACCGCGACCAGCACCACCGCTTCTCGCCGCCTACTGCTGTGCTCCCGCGCCTGCTCACCGAAGTCTGGCCGGCACACCACGAACACGCCCACTACCACCAGCATCACAATGACGATCGGGCGCAGCACCGCTTTAGACAGCGAGCTGGCAATCAGCGCCCCCGCGCCTGAACTGGCGGCCGCGATCGGAATGTAGGTCACCAGCCGGCGCCGCTCCACCTGCACCTTCCGCAACAGAGACACTGCGGCTGAACCGGTGCCGAGACAGGCCGCAAACTTGTTGGTCGCTAGCGCCACCACGGGGGAGGCTTGGGGCAGCACCGCCATAATCACGGGGATGAGTACCAGCCCGCCACCACCGATCACTGCGTCAATCCAACCGGCGGCGAACGCAGCGCACAGCAGGACGAGCCATCCTCCTAGTCCGAGTGACAACATGGGCGGCTCCTACTTCACGAGTCGGGCAATGGCCCGCGATACCTCCGCGATTTTATCCTCGGCCTCCTGGCCGCCGTGGGCTGCTGCCGTGACCACACAGTGCGAGAGGTGATCGTCGAGAAGCTTCAGCGCCACATTGTCGAGGGCGGCGCGAGCTGCCTGGATTTGGGTGAGCACATCAATGCAATACTCGTCCTCATCCACCATGCGGTGAATGCCACGAATTTGTCCTTCGATGCGTTTGAGGCGCGCGAGGTAGCGTTGCTTGTCGCTGTCGTATCCGTGGCTCATAGGATTGATTCTAAAACGGTGAGAAGAAAGGGGTGAGGCCAGTGCGCGCCCAGTGGGCACGATGGGCCATTGTGGTCCCGCTCTCTTTGGTACTGGGCGTGGCGTTGAGCGCGCTGCATGTGCCTGCCGCATGGATTCTCGCCGCCATTATCGCCGCGGCCGGCTCGGCTATCCTCCACGGCGAGGAACTCACCGTGGATCCTCGCCTGATCACCGTGGCCAAGTCCTTCATCGCGATCATCGCTGCCTTGCCCTTGGTGCGCACCCCCGCTGGTGAGTTGCTGCGCTATGTGGCACCCGGGCTACTCTCTGCGGGTTTTACCGTGGTGCTCGCCTTCGGTGGCGGCTGGCTCCTGTGGCGCGGCTCCCTGCGCCAGGCCCGGCGCGCCGGCGCCGATCCACGCGATCCCGCGCACGTAGTCTCCCCAGAAACTGGGGTGTTATCGCTCTTTGCTGGCGGCGCCTCCGTCATGCCGCTGCTGGCCAAGGACCTCGGCGCGGACTTCCGCTATGTCACCCTCACCCAGTATCTCCGGCTCCTCAGCGTCTCTATCATCATGCCACTGGTGGTGGCCTGGGCTCATCTCAGCGGCAGTAGCAGCGCCAGCGACCACGAGGCGCAGCCCTTCACTTGGCTGAGCGCTCTCGCCATCGTCGTCATCGTTGTGTTCGGCGGGCGCGTGGGACGGCTTCTCCACCTGCCCGCGGCGAGCGTGCTCGGACCCATGCTGCTCACTATCATCGTGGCGCTGCTGCTCGACCCCTGGCACTCCCTCGCCCTGCCCGAGGCCGCCCGCGATATCGCCTATGTCTCCATCGGCTGGATGGCCGGCGGTGGGCTCTCGGTAGCAGCGCTGCGCTCCTTCTCCCACCAGCTTCCCCTGACCCTAGGGTTGATTGCGGTGCTCATTGGCGGCTGCGCTGGGCTGGCGTGGGTGATTGCACAGTGGATGGGCATGGACTACATCGACGCCTTCCTCGCCACCAATCCCGGCGGTCTCGAAACCGCCCTGGCCTTGGGCTCCGAAACCGGTGCCGTCGAGATCGTCGCTGCCATGCAGATCGTGCGCCTCATCACCGTGCTCTTCCTCGCCGGCTGGCTGCCCTGGGTGCTGCGCTGGCTGCAGCGGGTGCTCTAGGCAGAGGGCGGCGTCGATAAGCCGCCATAGCGCGGGCATTCCACTCCCCCACCCCCACGTGATGTGACACACTAATACGCACATACTCTTCAGCGATCACACTCTAGGGGTGAAGAAATGAACTCACTGTGGCTCATCCTCATCGGTGTAGCGATGATGAGCGGCGGCTACCTGCTGTACTCCCGCTACTTGGCATCGACGGTGTACCAACTCAAAAAGGACTACGCCACCCCCGCGCATGAGCTCGAAGACGGCGTGGACTTCGTGCCCACCAATAAGTACGTGCTGTGGGGCCACCACTTCACCTCCGTCGCAGGTGCCGCTCCCATCGTGGGCCCGGCCGTGGCCGTGATCTGGGGCTGGCTGCCCGCCTTCCTGTGGGTCACCATCGGCACCGTGTTCATCGCCGGCATGCACGACTTCGGCGTGCTGTGGGCCTCCGCGCGGCACAAAGGCCAATCCATTGGCACCTTATCCGGCAAGTACATTGGCAACCGCGGCCGCAACCTCTTCCTCGTGGTCATCTTCCTGCTTCTGCTCATGGTGGTCGCCGCCTTCGGTGTGGTGATCGCCGGGCTGCTGGTATCCACCCCGAGCGCCGTGATCCCCACCTGGGGCGCACTGCTGGTGGCGCTGCTCATCGGGCAAGCCATCTACCGGCTCAAGTGGAACCTGCCGCTGGTATCGCTGGTCGGCATCGTGGCCCTCTACGGGCTGATCGTGTTGGGCGACCGTGTTCCCGTGAGCCTGCCCGAATCCACCTTCGGGCTCGCCCCGGAGGCCGTGTGGATTCTGCTGCTGTTCATCTACGGCGGCATCGCCTCGCTGCTGCCGGTGTGGGTGCTGCTGCAGCCGCGCGACTACATCAATGGGCTGCAGCTGTTCATTGGCCTCGGCATCCTGTATGCCTCCGCACTGCTCACCGCGCCCACCGTGGTGGCCCCCATGGTCAATACCTCCCTGCCCGAGGGCACCCCGTCGATGGTGCCGCTGCTGTTTGTCACCATCGCCTGCGGCGCGATTTCCGGCTTCCACGGCACCGTCGCCTCCGGCACCAGCTCCAAGCAGATCGACAAAGAAACCGATGAACGCTTCGTGGGCTACTTCGGCGCGGTCGGCGAGGGCCTGCTCGCCCTCGGCGCGATCGTGGCCACCACCGCAGGTTTTCAGAGCCTAGCGGACTGGGAGGAGATCTACACCGAGTTCAACGCCGGTGGCGTCGGCGCCTTCGTGCAGGGCGGCAGCTCCATCATCAACGAGGGTCTCGGCTTGCCCACCTCGCTGTCTGCCACCGTGCTCGCCACCATGGCGGTGCTCTTCGCCGCCACCACCATGGACTCCGGTATCCGCCTCCAGCGCTTCGTGGTCCAAGAAATCGGCGGCATCATCGGCGCCAAGGTCTCCGCTATCTGGGCCACCATCATCGCCGTCACCGTGGGCTTGGCGCTCACCTTCTCCACCGGCAGCAATGGCTCCGGCGGCGTGCTCATCTGGCCGCTATTCGGCACCACCAACCAACTCATGGCGGCGCTGTCGATGTCTATCATCGCGGTGATCCTCTCCCGCCTCTCCCGCCCGATCTGGCCGGTGGTAATCCCGCTGCTCTTCGTGCTCGTGATGTCCGTGTGGGCGCTGGTGGTACAGCTCAAGACCTTCATCGCCGACGCCAACTGGCTGCTCGCCACCCTCGACATCATCATCCTCGCCTGCGCCCTGTGGGTCTCCGTGGAAGCACTCTCCGCCGTGCGCCGCGCCCGCGAGCACAACGAACCGGATGCGGCCTTCCCCGAGGACTACCCCGAACTGGCCGCCTCCTCCACCCGGAGCTAGCGGGGCACCACCATGACTGCCTGGCCCGCACAGCTTCTCGACGCATTCAAGAAGGTGAGCCGCGGTATGGAGGAGTTTTATGTCTCCCCCTACCGCGCCACCTTCGCCCAAGCCCAGCGAGAGGAAGATGACCTCTTCATGATGCTGGTGCTCTCCGAAGCTCTCGGCATTGATAATCCCGCGAGCTTCTACACCATCGAGCTGCTGCCCATCATCTACGAGGACTTTCACGCTTGGCATACCCGCATGGGCTTAGAGCACTCACCCGTGGAGCACATCCAATGCTGCTAAACACCCCCGTGATCTTCTTCGGTGGCAAAGGCGGGGTGGGCAAAACCACCCTCGCCGCGGCCACCGCGCTGCGTCTGAGCGAGGCCGCCCCCACCCTGTTGGTCTCCACCGACCCGGCCCACAATATCGGGCACATTTTCGACGCCACCCTCAGCGACTCCCCGACCGCGCTGACTCCCACCCTGTCCGCGATGGAACTCGATCCGCGCGCCACCGCCGAGGCGCACATCGCCAAGGTGGAAGAGACCATGCGCACGATGATGCCGGAGCGCCTCCACGGCGAGGTGCGCAAACACCTCAACCTAGCGCGTACCTCGCCCGGCACCCACGAAGCGGCCCTGCTCGAGCGCATCGCCGATGTGGCGCTCCACCAGCGCGAGGAGTTCAGCCACATCGTCATCGACACCGCCCCCAGCGGGCATACCTCGCGGCTGCTCGCCCTGCCCGAGCTGCTCGGGGCGTGGACCGAGGGGCTGCTGAAACGCCGCGGCCAGTCCGAGAAATTCGGCGAGATTGTCCGCGGCTTCTCCGGCGAGAAAGAGCGCAGCCGCGATGCCGAGATCCGCGCTATCCTCACCCGCCGCAAGCACCTTTTCAGCAGTTTCCGTGAGCTCATCCAAGACCCAGAACTCACCTCCTTTGGGCTGGTGACCCTGCCCGAGAAGATGCCGGTGAGTGAATCCATCGAGCTCTACCACACCTTGCAGCACCTCGGGGTGCGGGTGGGCGGGGTGTATATCAACCGCTGCTCGCCCACCAATCAAGGAGAGTTCTTGGCACAGCGCGCCGCCCAGGAATCCGCCTATATCGCCACCCTGGAGCAGGCCCTCGCCGTACCGCAGCAGCGTTTAGCATTGCTGCTCGACGCGGACCCCAGCGAGGTCGCCTCGCTTCTCTAGCATGGACACTATGGACAGCACGGACAGCATGGACCACGACAGTATCGCCATCGCCGGGGATCTCGCCCTTCACTCCGAGCGTATCGAGGTATTCAGCGGCGCCGGAATGAGCGCCGACTCCGGCTTGGAGGTGTATCGCTCGGCCGAATCGGGGCTCTGGGATCATGTGGACCCGCAGGCCATGGCCTCCATCGATGCGTGGGCGCGCGACCCCGAACCCATGTGGGCCTGGTACCTGTGGCGGGCCCGTGTGGCCCAGAGCGCCTATCCGCATGCTGGGCACCTCGCCATTGGCGAGTGGGAGCGGCTGCAGGACGTGCACGTCACCACCCAAAACATCGATGATTTGCACGAACGCGGCAACTCCCGCACGCCCACTCACCTCCACGGCTCGCTCTTTGCGTTCCGCTGCTGCATGTGTGGCGCCCCTGCGCGCCGCCCTGAACTGCCCGAGCAGCCCAGCCCTCGACTGACCCCACCGACGTGCTCGCGGTGCGGCAACCTTATTCGCCCCGGTGTCGTCTGGTTCGGCGAGCCGCTTCCCCAACGAGAATGGCAGCAGGCCGAAGAACGCATGGCCACCGCCGATCTCGTGGTGATCGTGGGCACCTCAGGCATCGTGCAGCCCGCCGCCTCCCTGCCCATTATCGCCAAGCAGATGGGGGCGAAACTGGTGGAAATCTCACCCCAAACCACCGACCTGACCCCGCAGGTGGATGTATTCATCCAGGCCACCGCCCAAGACGCACTTCCTGCCCTCGTGGCCCATGTGCGCGAAGGCTTGCGCGCGACCCGCGAGTAGCGGAGGCGCTGGTCTAGTACCCACTTACCGTTCGGTCCGCCATATCCCAGAGCCGTGCCGCGCCCCAGAGTATGACATTCCCTCTGGGCCATGGCGGACACCCTTCTCCTCACCACCCAGCCACATATGTGGATGCGTCCTTTATCTACTGTAGGTTTCTAGGTGCGAACCGAGTGGTGCATTACAGCAAGCTCTCTAGTGTTAATTCCTAATTATTAAGCGAGCATCTCATGTGGAAGGCTTTGTTCTCTTTCTCCACTCCTCTGACATCTGATGCCACCCCCATGTGCGCAGGGCCAAAATTGGCTCAGTTACATCCTGAAAAGGGGAATATTACGTCCCTAGCCGCGCTCGGTAGGGGCGCACTATCACTACATCTATAGAAACCTAAAGATGCAGTACACCACCACAAAATGAGAGGACCCTGAGAACTCTTTAAGCCCAGATTGTCGTTTTCGTGGTCCGTCAAGGCTATGCATAGAATGACTCGCATGAAATCCCCCGCAACACATGCACCAGTCAAGGAAGACATCAGCGTCCTCTCGCCCTTGGCAGGTCAAACCTTTGTGTATACGGCGGATACCCCTCTAAGCCGCTGTCTATCCGTCCTCCAGCAGGGCACCCAGATGATCCGCCAAGACCTCATCGAGGCCGCCGAGCTCAGCCAACCAACAATCACTCGCGCAGTCACCACGCTGATTGAATCGCGCTTGGTGCGCGAGCGCCCCGATCTGATTGTTCCCCGTGGCCCGGGCCGTCCGCGCATCCCGATCGAGTTGTCTCCGTCGCCGTGGCTGCATGCCGCCATCGCCATTGATCCCACTGGCTTCCACATGGCGCTGTACGGCACTCGCGCTGATCTGGTGGTGGAGCAATCCATCACCATGGACCCTGCCACCACCAACCCCGCCCACTTCGTGGACACCATGATCGCCGAACTTCGCACCCTAGTGGCCGAGCACGCATTGCCGCTCGCCGCTATCGGCATCATGATCCCGGCCCGAGTAATGCGCGGAACCGTCACCAACGCCGAATGGTATTGGCGCGACGTGGACATCCTGCACCCCTTCACCGAGGCCTTCGCCGTGCCGGTGGATGTGGAGGATCTGGCCACGGGCACCGTGCTCGCGCAGTACCTCGACCGTGGCGCCTGCCTGGCACAGACCAAATCCCCGCATCAGGTGGCGGTCCTCGCCGCCGGCGATACCGTCGGCGCGGCCTGGACCAGCACCCACGGGGTCTCTGGTGCCACACGCCTGCCGATTCCCGATTCGGAGCTGCTGGGCTTCGGCGGCTGCGAAGCGCCCACCGAGTCGGAGATTCACGTCTGCGACGCGCACGAGGCGCTATCGACCCGCGGCTTCCTCGCCGCAGCAGGCCGCCAAGGCATTAAGACCGCCACGGTCAGCGGCATGGTGGATCTCGCGAACTCTGATGATGAGCGCGCAGAATCCGCCCGCCGCCTGCTCGATGAGCGCGCCCGGCTCCTGGGCTCGATCGCCTCCACCATGGCCTCTGGTCTGGACGTCACCACGGTGATCGTCACCGGGTGCGCCTTCTCCCACGACCCCCGCGCCGTGGAGATCGTCCGCTCCACTCTCCGCGAGGCCGGCCACGCACATGAGGTGGTGTACTGCGATAACTTGCAGGGCACCTACACCTCAGCGGCACGGGCAATCGCCGTGCGGCCGCTGTTTACCGATCCCACGCTGATCTCCGAGCGGCTCTTCCCGAAGCGACGCATCACCACCACCCGCCGTCGCCCGCGGCGCCGCCGCCAGAGCAGCTAGCTTCCACAGCAGCTAGGCGCCAGCCACGGCGCCCCGTCCATCCATCAGTTCAGCCCCCTGCCGTGATGCGGTATCGCATCGCGTAACAGGGGGCTTCACACATGGCCGGTCTGGCTTAGCTCTCTTGTGGTTCCTCTTGGAGTTGGGCGGTTTCCACATAGCGGCCGGCATGGGCGATGAAGTGCTCGCGGTCGCCGTCGTTAAGCTGCCGCCGCACCCGCGCAGGCACGCCAGCGACCAGCGAGGAGGCCGGAATATCTTGACCCTCCAGCACCACAGCTCCGGCGGCCACGAGGCTGCCCGTGCCCACGCTGGAGTGTGATAGGAGCGTGGAGTGCATGCCGATCAAGCAGGCATCGGCCACGGTCGTGCCGTGCACCAGGCTCATATGCCCCACCGTCACGTCCGCGCCGAGGGTACAGGGGGCGTCACGATCCACGTGCAGCACCGAGTTGTCTTGGATATTGCTGCGCGCTCCCACGCGAATAGCGTTGATGTCCGCGCGGAGCACGCAGCCATAGAACACGCTGGCGTGCTCGCCAATCACCACATCGCCGATGAGGGTGGCATTGGGCGCCACCCAGGCGGTGGGGTGGATCTGCGGGGTCTTATCGCCGATGGGGATGATGGTAGCCATGAGTTCATGCTAGCCAGAGCGCGCTATGAGCCCGCTGCGGCGTCCACGGTCTCCCACTCGGAACGGTGCTCGAGGAAGCCGCGCACGGCCTGCTGGGCCTCGCCGAGGGAGTGATTAGCGCCCCACCCGCACTGCACCTCGTTGGCGGCCGGCACCTCGGTGGCATCGAGGATGTCCTGCAGGGTCTTTTCGAGCAGCTGATAAAACTCCTCGGGCTCCACGCCGAGCATGAGGGCATAGAAGCCGGTCTGGCAGCCCATGGGGGAAAAATCGATGAGCTTATCGGTGTGATTGCGCATGTGCTCGGCGGTGAGATGCTCAATCGAGTGGATTGCCGGCATCTCCAAATGGCCCTTATTGGGCTGGCTAAAACGCACATCATATTTGATCAGCACATCGCCGCCGGGCAGCTCCTTGCGATCAGCGATCCGCACATAGGGCGCGGCCACCTTGGTGTGGTCGAGGTTGAAGGATTCCACGTTCATACGATCAGTCATGCACACCAGCCTACCGTAGACCACCCTGTCTAGTGGCATAGGGCACACGCTTATCGACGCTCACCTGCCCCCGTATCTCCACCGGCCACGCCTCAGCGCGCCGGCCCTCTCTTTCCGTGTGCTGTCATTCGAGGCGGCCAAAAGAATAATCCCTATTTCATTTGCCATTGATGTGCGTCAATGGGCAAAAACAAAAAGGATTCGGTACCCGCATTCCCTCAAAACGAGTACCGAATCCCTTTAATTTCATCCGTGGGGCACCCACCCCAATGGACGACATAACCTCCGCCACAACATACGCTGACCTTGAAAAAGGCCTGCCTTGCTGGGCGGGTGACCGTCTACCTCAACGGCTAAAAAAGACTTTGCCAGCTCGTTACGCCTCCGTCAATATAGAAGGGCTAAAAACGTTACACAGGACCCCTTTTCGGGGGTATTGTTGGGGGTCTCACTCTCTTATTTTGTTTTACTAATTGCTTAATCTCTTTCTTATTTGGGGGATTTTATTAATACATATAACCCCACTAATGGGCGTCAACTACGGCACCCCGCCCACGCACGCCCCGCGCGCGGCCTCCCAGCGCCACTGGGACAACAGGCGACGATCGCCGCGCTCACCCAGAACCGCAGACGCCACAATTGAATGCTGTTTAAGATATTCGGTAGATCCATCGCGGATCGCTTCATCCATTCGCGCCCTAAGGCCCCGAACACGCAGGAGAAACGTGTCTCAGCAACAGGTAGACGTAGCCATCATCGGAGCCGGAATCTCCGGCATCGCCACCGCCTACTATCTCTCCCAGATCCCTGGGTTGAGCTGGGTGATCCTCGATGCCAAGGAGGATCTCGGAGGCACGTGGCACACCTTCTCCTACCCCGGACTGCGCAGTGATTCCGACATCGATAGCTACTGCTTTTCCTTCGAGTCCTGGACGGGCAGCCGGCCTTTGGGCACCGGCGAGGAGATTCTGCACTATCTGCGACACACGGCCCAGCGCCACGGGCTCGCCTCCGGAATGCGCTTCGGCGCCCAGGTGCGCGAGGCGGCCTATGACAGCACCACCCAGCGCTGGCAGCTGCGCTATGTGGATACCGCCACCGGCGAGGAACACCAGCTCAACGCCCAGTTCCTACACGCCGCGGTGGGGTATTACGATCACGCCCACTCCCACCAACCCACTCTTCCCGGTGAGGAAAACTTCGCCGGCACCATCGTTGATCCCCAGTTCTGGCCGGAGGATCTCGACCTCAGCGATGCCGCGGTGGCCATTGTCGGCTCCGGCGCAACAGCCGTCACGCTCGCCCCGGAACTCGCTGCGAAGGCACGCCACGTGACGATGATCCAGCGCACCGTGAATCACGCCGCCGTCATGCCTAACTCCACTCCCCTCCAGCCGCTGCGCTCGGTATTGCCGCAGCGGGGCGTGGATGCCCTCGATCGCTGGCGTGCGATCGGCACCCAGGCGCTCACCCTCAAGGCCTCCCAGTTCGCAGAGGATGCGGTCACGCGCACGCTCGCCTCGCACCGCCGCGCCATCATTGGTGAAGAACTGCACTCCCAGCACTTCGAGGCCTCTTATCCCCTGTGGACCCAGCGGGTGTGCCGTGTGCCCGATGGCGATCTCTTCCACGCCATCGCCGCCGGCGATATCACCGTGGTCACCGACACCATCGATACCCTCAGCGCCCACCACATCCACACCAGCGATGGCACGGCCGTGGAGGCCGATGTGCTGATTAAGGCCACCGGACTGCAGCTCAAGGCTTTGGGCGATATCGAGCTCTCCGTGGACGGTGCGCCGGTTCATCCCGGCGAGAAAACCGCCTGGCGCGGCATGTGCCTGGATGGGGTCCCCAACTTCAGCTTCACCCTGGGCTATGTGAATGATTCCTTCACTCTCCGGGCCGAGCTGGTGGGCCGCTATCTGGCCCGCATGATCACCCATCTGCGCCAGCACGGCCTCGGCTCCTTCTGCCCCACGACCCCGCCGGCTGGGCCCCGCAGCCGCATCATTGACCTGCAGAGCAACTATGTGGAGCGCGGGATCGCCCAATTCCCCGCCGTCACCGACACCGCACCGTGGACCCTGCGCAATGATTATCTGCGCGAGGTGCGCGATTTCCGCCGCACTGATCCCACCACGGATATGGCCTTCGCCCCCGCCATTGCCGCCCCGGGCGCTGCCGCCGCAGCCGATCCTGCCGCAACACCCGATGAGTCCACGGACCCAGCGCAGCAGCCGCCGGCATCGGAGCTGCCCGCACCACAGATGCTGCACACCTCCCATGGTCCGCTACGCTATCGCCACATCCCTGCCACAGCCGAGAGCCTTCCGGTGGTGTGCATCCACGGCATTGGCCGCGGCCTCGAAGACTTCGACACCCTCACCCGCGAGCTGCAGCGCATCCGCCCGCAGGACGCGAACGCGCCGGAGCTCGAGATCCTCAGCCTAGACATTCCCGGCTTCGGTGCCACCCCTGCCCTGCGCCCAGAGAACACCCTGCCGCTCATGGTGGAGACGCTCTGGGAAGCAGTGGATGAGCTGCTCGGCAGCGAGCGGCCGGTGGTACTCGTGGGCCATTCCTTGGGTGGGGCGCTGGTGCAGCGCATGCTCACCGACCGCCCGGCGCACTGTGCTGGGCTGCTGCTGCTCGCGCCCTCGGGCTTTTCCACGGAGATCACCCCGGTGGTCAAGGCCGCGGCCGTGCCGGTGCTGGGTCAGCGCCTCATGGCGATAGCGCATCCGCGGGTGGTAGCCGCCGCAGATAATGTGGCCGTGCACGATCCAGCAAGCATCACCGAGGAGCAGCGGGCGCTGTCTCTGCGCTGGGCGCAGCATGAAGACCGGGCGGAGACCTTCGCCGGCATTTCCCAGGCGCTGGTGGGTACTCCAGCACCGCAGCGCATGGCGGCGGCCCGGCAGTGTGCCCGCAGCTGCCGCGCCCACGCTATCCCCGTGGGCGCCGTCTGGGGCAGCGAGGATGCGGTACTCGGAATCGGGCAGCTGGATAACCTTCGTGCGCTGCACGCCGATCCGCAGGTGACAGTGCTGCCCGGTTGTGGACACATGGTGATGAATGAGCAACCGGCGGCCACCGCCGCCGCGCTGCGCGCCCTCATCCGGCAGCTCTCTACCCCGTAGCTCTTTGCTGCGGCGGCCGCCGCTGTTAGCGGAAGGGCACCTCGCCGATGGTGCGGCGCAGCTTTCGGGTGCGGAGTCGGCTCTTATCCTGCGCGAGGGATTCCACGGCCCGCACCGCACACATCACGTGCGCCTCCTTCGAGGAGGAGTAGAAGGCCTGCGCCCCGCTGGGCAGCTTGGGCACCGCATGCAGCGGCAGATCCGAAACCGAGAGCAGCGTGCCATAGGGGATGCGATAGCGGTAGCCATTGGTGGCCAGCGCCGAGGATTCCATATCCACCGCCACCGCGGTGGAGCCGCGGAACATCTCCCACAAGGTGGTGGGGGTATGCCATTCCCAGTTGCGATCATCGGTGGAGAGCACCGTGCCGGTGCGCATCATGTTTTTGTCCTCGCCATAGATATCGCGCACCGCGCGTTCCAGCGCCCGCTGCACCTCAGGCACCGCGGGAATCGGCGTGGACAGCGGGATGCGATCATCCAGAATATGGTCGCGGCGCTCATAGGCATTGCCCAAAATGAGATCGCCGATGCGCATGCGCCCATCGAGCCCCGCGCAATGGCCGATCATCACCCACATCTCCGGGCGCAGCACCGCCAAACAATCCGTGGCCGTTTTTGCGTTCGACGGCCCCACCCCGATATTGACCATTGTCAATCCATCGTCATTGGGCGCAATGAGGTCATAGCGCGGCATCTGATAGTGGCTCTCTAAGGAGAGATCCTCGATGCTTATCGACGCCGCCTCCTCGCGCGATACCCGCGTACCATCGGGGAGCCACAGCTCGGTATAGCGGGAGCCCTCCCGCGCCAGCTCGTACAGGGCATAGGCCACGAACTCGCGGGTGTGCATGGCGTAGTTACTGAAGAGAATAAAGTTCTGCACCCCTTCGATAGGGATGCCGGTGTAGTGCTCAATGCGCTTAATGGCGATATCGAAGCGCTGCGGGGAGAAGTGAAACAGGGGGCGCTCATCATTGCCCTGCTGATGGAAGACATCCCACTTGGCGTCGATAATGCCATCATCGACAAAGTCCAAGCTGGGGCGCGGCAGCCGCACCCCGAGCTGGAGCGCCTCCTGCAGTTTCTCGGAACGATCCAGCCCATCGATATATTCCGGCGGAATCTGCTCGCGGGAATAGCCCACGTGAATAGTGCAGGGATAATTACTGACCAAGCGTTCAATCATCTCGGTGAAGTAGCGGCCCATCACCCGCGGCCGAGACACGCTGGCGCAATAGCGCCCAGCCGCATCCACATAACCGAAGGGCTGGGCGCGATCGATGGGGCGCCAGCTGTGGACGTCGATCACCAATCGCGGATAGCGCACATTCTCATACTCCGCCCACTGGGCTGAATCGATCACCCGCGCAGCGAGCCGCGTGGAGGCGTCGTAAAGCTCGCACAAGCGCTGCACCGCCTCCTCGGCGGAGGCACACACCCGATAGCCGCCAATTCCCTCTGCCTCTGACTCTGAAGGGGTGATGGTCTCGCCATCGGTGTTGGCCATAATGCGCGCTCCTTAACTTCAGACTCCTATAAGCTAGGGCCCACACTACCGTGTACACATATTTCTGCAGGACTTGCGGATTAGAGCTGCGATTCCCCGCGAATCGCGTGATGACCAGTAAGAAAGGGACAGACGGTTTTCATGAAAAAGCTTCCAACCGCACTGAGCGCGTGCCTTGGCGCCTCCCTCCTGCTCGGCGGGATCACCATCCCCGCAGCGCAGGCTGATGAGGGGCTGGAATGGGGCCCCTGCCCCACCGGCAGCGGTACCGCAGAGCGAGCGGTGTGCGCCACCTTCTCCGTGCCGAAGGACTACTCCGACCCAGGCGCCGGCAACATCGAATTGACCATGAGCAAGCTGCCCGCCACGGGCGAGCGCAAGGGCGTGATCGCCGGCAACCCGGGCGGTCCCGGCGGCGATGCCCTCGGCATGTTTGCCGATACCACCCCCAAGGACGGCGTGAGTCAGAAGGTGCAACTGCCCGACGATGTCCGCGCCGCCTATGACCTCATCGCTGTGGAGCCGCGCGGACTCAGCTACGGCACCCCGCTGACCTGTAGCAGCGAGAATATCCCGCCGATCGCACTGCCCGGCACCACCTTCCAGATGTGCGAGCAGACCCAACCCGGCTATACCCGCACCATCACCACCGATAACACCGCTCGGGATCTCGAGCGCGCCCGCCTCGCCCTCGGCGAGGAACAGCTCAACCTCTACGGCGTCTCCTATGGCGGCTCGCTAATGAGCACCTACGCCACCATGTACCCGGAGCGGGTCAATAAGTTCCTGTTGGACTCCAGCGTTGCCCCGCAGGATCGCTGGTTCGCCCTCGGCGCCAACCGCAAGGCCGTCCGCCAAGAAGCCATCTCCGCCTTCTTCAGCTGGACCGCAGACAATGATGACACCTATCACCTAGGCACGACCTCCCGCGAGGTGTACCAGAACTTCAGCCGCGTGATCCGCGATAACCTCGGCGTGACCCCCGCCCTGAAACCCCGCGAGGCCGAGGCAGCGGATCTCGGCGCCAGCGGCTCAGTGGCTCTCGACGCCCTCGCCTCCGCCGCCGCCGGCAACGAGCAGATCGAAGACATGGCCCTGCTGCTGCTCAACCTCTATGACTGGACCCAATGGCGCGGCGAGACCTTCGCCGATGCCATCTCCAACACTGGGGATTTCACCGCCGCAATGAAGATCGCCCAATCGGTGGGTCCGATCAACCTCGCCATGTACTCCGAGCAGGCATGGCCAGAGCTTGCCGAGGCACTCTCCCGCTCCGCCGAGCACACCCCCGCCACACCGCTAGAGCTCGACCTCGGCGAGGCCACCGCACAGCCCACCCCGGAGGAGCAGGAGGCGATGCAGTTGCAGGCGATCACCATGCAAAACGTGGACCGCGCCATCGTCTGTAATGAGAACACCACCGCCCCCGACCCGAGTCTGATTGCGCCCTTCTGGGAGACCACCTTCACCGGCGGTGACTTCATCGACCTCAATGGTGATCTTCTGGGCAGCGGCCAGCACTGCCTCGGCTGGCCCGAGCCCGTGGCCCCCGCCCGCCCGCTGGGCGGCGAGAAGCTGAAAACGGCGCCACTGAATTTGGGCTACTCCAAGGACTCCGCAGTAGGCCCGCACGGCGCGCCCAGCATGAAGGAAGCCATGGGCGGTGAGCTGATCACCCTCAGCGGCTATAGCCACGGCGTGCTCATCAACCACGCCGCCCACGTAGCTCCGGCGGTTTCGGCGTACTTCCGCTAAGCCGCCCCGCTAGGCCCGGCTACCCAGAATGCGCGCTGCATAGTGCGCCTGCGCGAGGTGCTGGATGGCATCGTCGATAAGCGATACGATCCGCGCCCCGCGGGTGACCGGCGGAGTGAAACTGGTATCAATCACCTCGTCGAGATCCGGCCCCGACAGCGCATAACACTGCACGTCATCGAGACAGGCGTGCACATAACTCATCAGCCCGCGCACATCCTCTGCCCGATGCACCTGGATGGCGCGGGCTTCATCATCGCTATGTCCATAGCCCATACCATCGCCGAGCTCACCGAGCCCCAGCTGCCGCCGCAGCTCTAGGGTGTGCCACAGCTGGGGCTGGCCGCTGAGCTCGGATAGCTGAATATCCAGCATCCGGCCGGTGTGCCACAGCAGCCACGCCATCGAGTTGGGGTGCCCGCCCGGCGAACGGGAGGCGGTGGCGGCATCGACCTCGCCGAGGGACTCGAGGCTGTCGTGGGCGCGGGTGATGAACTCGATAAGGATTTCGTCTCGTGTCATAACCCCACCGTATCGGGGGCGGGGACAGTACGGGGATTCACAGGGGCGATGCGATATAGAAGACGATCGCTTTTTATTCGTCACTTCTTTTCTCGCTCGCGGGGCTGATCTCGGCGATGCCCACGCGCACTATGCCATCAGGGCTTTGTGTTGATCGCTCTCCTCGCAACCCACAGCGCACACTTTTATCTCGGCATACACAGCCGGCGGCAGCCCTTAGAGATAACTGGGAAGCGGGGCTAGGCCGCACGAGATAGTGGGATTCATCCCCGCGGGAGCGGGGAAAATACATTCTTGCCAGCATCGGGTATTCGATCCCCAGGCTCATCCCCGCGGGAGCGGGGAAAACTAGCGATAGAGAGTCATGGGATCCAGCATGACAGGCTCATCCCCGCGTGCGCGGGGACAACAGAGGAATAACGCAGCAGGAGCCTGTTCCAGCGGGCTCATCCCCGCGGGAGCGGGGAAAACACTTACTGATCTAGGGAAATATTATCGCTTAGCTCGGCATAGCTACAACTTGTAGCGGTAGGTTTCCACTTCGATCTGTTAGTGCGGCGTTGGCGTCGAGAACTATCCCCACGGTTGTTCTTTCCTGCCGACCGGAGGAGATTCCGTGGTGCGCATCCACTACATCAGAGAGCCGCCGCGTCATAGAAGGTCGAAACACAAAAATAGTTACGTCGCTACCAAGAGCTGCAAAATGTATCTAGTCAGTGTGTACCTGGTGTACCTGCTGGGCTAGAGCTTCGTTCCCTTCGACAACCACCACACCCAACTTGGCAGACTCTAAATTCACTACGGTCCTCGACCGAGCGCACTCTCTTTCAGTTCGCAAGGCTGAAAGGCCGCCACTACTACTCATCTCGAAGTGCGATGCAGCGCCTACGGAGCAGCTCGGAATGCTCGTAAATGTCATCCACCCCGCCAAGATCAAACGAATGCCTATTACGAAGCTCATCAAAGATCATGATACGAGGAATGCGGCGATCAAAGTACAAGCGCGCGATCGGTTTCCTATTGTTATCTTGATAAAGGATGGCACAGTATGTCTTCGCATCACGCAGATTAATGTCCGATACTGGCACCTCACTGCAGCAGATCGCCCGGATGATCCCGAAAGCCTGCAGCTCTTCTTCGGTCGTAACGATGTCGGGATCTTCAACATCGGTTGGATCCTCACTAACGGTGTTATTCTCTAACGCCGGTGTGGCCTTTTCGATCTCGTCAAAATCCTGAGCTGAGCGGAGACGACGGTTTGCCTCATCCTTGAGGAACTGTGACTGTGCCGTCGAAACAAGCTTCGTAAACACCTCAAGGTTTTGCGCAGTCATACGGCGTGATGTCACACGGGAAGCAATGAGCTTAACCCAGTCCGCATCCGGCTCCTTGAATTGCGCCGAAAGCACCTTTCGAATTTCTGAAATATACTTTAATTGTTCGGCACTCGCAGCGATTGTCTCTGAATCGAAACGGGTTTTAGTGCACATCTCAAGATGCGGGAAAACACGAGCATCGATATTGGCGAGGTCGATTGTCATGAATGGCTTCTCGTCCATACGGTTGGCAGCGTCGAGCTGAGCATAAAACTCATAGACTTCTCCGTTGGTGAGAATCGCGAACTCTGTATCGGTCACGTTGAAGTAACGAACTAGTTGATTAGCATGATCGAGGCGGAGCGGCTCGCCAATCTTCTTGCACTCTATGAGGAAACGGAAATCATCGCCTGATTTAATGGCGAAGTCCACTTTCTCACCCTTTTTGACCCCGACATCTGCCGTATATTCAGGGATAACCTCCCGAGGATCGGTAACATCATATCCAAGAACAGTGCTGATGAAGGGAATGATGAATGCTGTTTTGGTTGCTTCCTCGGTCTCAATGATCGGCTTGAGCTCGCGAACTTTGGCGGCGAGACTCTGGATTGACTGATCGATGCTCACGTTTAATCCTTTCGTGACCTGTTTAATGCCCTGCCTCCCTACATTACTCAGTCTGGCCACCCTTGCTCCAGATTTTGAGGCACGTCATCGTCCAGAGGGACACAATGCAACTTTGACGACTGCTGCAGGAGTAGCTTCCCTCATAGTTTGGCATCCTCGCAGTGTGCACTACCCCGCTAACTCCTAGTTGAGGCAGATCGCCCTTTGGGCTGGCCGCTCGACAGCTCGCTACCACTGCAGGATGAACCCACTCGAATCCACGTTTATCCCAACAAGGTCCAAGGGCACCAGATTAGCTTCCCACTAAGACATGGACTATCGGGGCGCTCCTACGCTCCATCAAACTGAACTCCGATAAGGCAATACCCAATCGCCTCAGCGTCAGCAGATCAAAAAATGCCCCGCACCATAGTGAGAAACCATGGTGCGGGGCACTAATTATTGTGGGCGAAGGGGGACTTGAACCCCCACGTCCGTAAAGGACACTGGCACCTGAAGCCAGCGCGTCTGCCATTCCGCCACTCGCCCGAGTTGGCGTCTAACCAGCAGTGCTGTGCAAGACTTAACCTAGGTTACACAGATTGTTACACTATCCCAAATCCGCAGGTGGGTGCCTGTTTCATGATGGCGTCGCATGGCGGGCGCGGCGTTTTTGCGCTGGTAGAAGTTCATTGTGGCTTGCGTGGCCTCTATACTGGGGCCACACTTCGGCTCAAGTGTGGCCATGCCGCTTATATCTTTATGGGGCATGAGAACTGCCTGCAGGCTCGCCCGGTGAGAGCGGTGACGGGCGGAGGCGTTGAGCGTTGTGGCCACCATGGCTATGACGTGCACATTCTGAGCCTTGATAGGGCCCTAGTGGCCATGCCAGATATGTCGGCCACAACTGATGAGCCGCTGAGTACTCTCGCCGAAGAAAAGAAGGAAGGTGACACTGCATCCGCTATGTCTGTGTGGTCGAGATTCGCAAAGATGGATAGCGCCTTGCAGCGCGGCCTAGATAACAGCTTCGCCTTCGTCTTTGGCGGCAAGATTGTGGCCGCCGAAGTCGAGGAGGCGCTAAAACAGTGCGCCGAGGACGAGGCTGTCACCACTTACGAGGGCTATGTGGAGGTTCCCAACCAGTTCGAGGTAATGGTGGGCAAGAAGGATTTCTCCAATTTGCAGGAAACCTCGCCCGAGCTGCCCTGGGATTTCGCGGATCGTCTGACTCGCTATTTCCGTAATCAGAATTGGTCGCCGGCGGGGCCAGTCGTCGTCAAGCTTGTGCAGGCTAAAGGACTGCGCACCGGCCAGTTGAAGTCCCACTGCATCCGCGCCCAGCGCCCAGAGGATGAGAGTGGTTTCTACGGTATGCCGGAGGACGCGGATGCCGTAGAGTCTGAGGATTCAGGCTCTTTCGAGGAGC
This sequence comes from Corynebacterium sp. 11A, assembly GCF_008930935.1. Lineage (NCBI taxonomy): Bacteria > Bacillati > Actinomycetota > Actinomycetes > Mycobacteriales > Corynebacteriaceae > Corynebacterium > Corynebacterium sp. 11A. Next base: position 94,840 of record NZ_PQMR01000005.1, on the reverse strand, counting down.
ACTCCTTCGAGCAGCAGCCGGAGGATCACGACCACGACCAGCAGGATCATCACTACAGCTCCACTCCGCACCGCAATGAGCCGGCGGATCACCAGCCAGCAGAGACGAATGGATATATGAACAGCGATCACCACAACTCCCCCGGCGCGGCCAGCGCAGCAGGCGCCGCTACGGGCGCAGCGGCCGGTTATGCCGCGGTAACCCCGACGAGCGCTGCTCATCACGTGGACATGCCCAAGGCCGCAGCGCTTCCGGCGGAGGATTCCGCCAAGTACTCCGCGGAGACCACTACCTTCGACTCCCCCACCGAGACAGCGGCGGCGAATGCGCCGGAGGAGACCCGCGCCCCAGCGGCATCGCAACCGACCGTGTCCTTGCTGCTGCAGGATGGCTCCTCGCGCACGTACTTGGTCCGCGATGGCTCGAATATCATCGGCCGCTCGAATGACGCAGACTTCCGCCTGCCCGATACCGGGGTTTCCCGCCAGCACGCCGAAGTCACATGGAATGGCCATGATGCTGTCATTACAGACTTGCAGTCTACGAACGGAACCACCGTCAACGATGTTCCGGTGGATAATTGGCTGCTCGCAGACGGTGACGTGATCACCGTGGGGCACTCCTACATTGAAGTGCGGATCACTAATAACTAGGCCTACGCGTACTAAAATGTGTGGGTAACCTGCTTGGCTCCCACGCTGGGCGGGGGTGTCTTCCGTTCTAGGGCGGGAATAACCCCTACCAGCAGCATGGTTGGTGCTGGTAGGGGATGCATCTGTGTGGTGCGGCCGAAGACTGGATCGTTTGTCCTTGTATATATGGGGAAGCGACTGGGAGGCGGCACCGCAGGGCTCGCGTTCCCGTGGCACCAGCAGCTGCTGGTTGTGCCCCGTGGCCCAATCAGCCGGACATGCGCACCCGGCGCATGATCGTGCGGGGCGGATATGAGTGCCCGCCTAGAGCACACCGACATTGCCTTTAAAGGAGGCCTGAAGAACAACAATGAGCGCCGTCATCTTACTTGTGTTCCGTATCGGCCTGCTTGTGCTGCTCTGGCTGTGTATCTTCTTTGCGCTGCGCGCCATGCGGCGCGATACCAACCGGCTCGCGGGCACGCAGTCCTCGGGCCGTTTCTGGTCCAAGCGTTCCCCGGCTACCGCCCCGGCGGGTGCGCCGCGCAAGCGCCCCCAGCCACCGGCGCAGCTGGTGGTGGTCGATGGCGCGATGCGTGGCTCCCGCATGGATCTACTTGGTGTGCAAGAGATCACGATCGGCCGCTCCCAGGAGTGCACCTTTGTGATCCAGGACGACTTCGCCTCCTCCCGCCATGCGCGCCTGTTCCGCCGCGGCGATGATTGGTTTGTGGAGGATCTCGATTCCCGCAATGGCACCCACGTAGGCGGCTACCGTATCGACCAGCCCGAAAAAATCACCACCGAGAGTGAAGTGACGATCGGGCGCACGACCGTGAGGCTGATGCCCTGATGCTGAGACTACATTTTGCGGCCGCCTCTGATCGCGGCCACGTGCGAAAAAACAACGAGGATTCCGCCTATGCCGGCCCCCATCTGCTGGCCTTGGCCGATGGCATGGGTGGCCACGCTGCGGGCGAGATCGCCTCGCAGCTGATGATCACTCATCTGCAGAAGCTCGACGCCAACCCGGGCGATAATGACATGTTCGCTCTGCTCGGCGGGGTCGCCGATGATGGCAACCGCTCCATCGCCGCGGAAGAACGCGCCAATCCCCAAACTGAGGGCATGGGCACCACACTGACGGCGCTGATGTTCGACGGCACCGAGTTCGCCATGCTGCATGTGGGCGATTCCCGCGGCTATCGGCTTCGCGATGACCGTCTTGAGCAGATCACCGTGGACGATACCTTCGTCCAATCCCTGGTGGACGAGGGCAAACTCGCCCCCGAGGATGTCTCCACGCACCCGCAGCGCTCGTTGATCCTCAAGGCTTATACCGGCCGTCCGGTTCAGCCCTCTTTTCGGCTTATCGACGCCAAGCCCCAGGACCGCCTCCTGCTGTGTTCGGATGGCCTCTCTGATCCGGTGTCCTTTGACACCATTGAAGAGACCCTCCGCCACGGCTCTCCCGCCGAGGCGGCCCGCACGCTCGTCGATCTCGCGCTGCGCGGTGGCGGCCCCGATAACGTCACCGTGGTGGTAGCCGATGTGGTGGAGGATGAAGGATCCGAGGCCTCTCAGCTGGCCGTGACTCCCATGGTGGCTGGCGCGCTCAATAGCGCCACTGCCGAGGAGCCGCGCGGAAATACCTCTGCGGCCCGTGCCTCCCTGCTCGACCAGAATGAGGCGCCGTCCGCCGCGCGCGAGTCACACCCCCGCCCAGAGGCATCCGAAAACGATGGTGAGTCGGAAGCGCCGGAGGGACGCGAGGAAGGTTCTTCTTCGCGGTTTCGCTGGATCCCCATCAGCATCGCCCTTGTTCTGATCCTCGCGGCGATTCTGGGCGGCTGGGCGTTTATGCGCAGCGTGGACTCGCAGTACTACCTCACCACTGGAGAGAATGATCGCCTCGAGATCCAACACGGCGTGAATCTCGATGTCTTTGGCGCCTCCTTCCACGAGCCGCACCAGGCGGCCTGCTTGGATAAGTCCGGCAATCTGATGCTCACTGACCCGGTGAAGCCGTCCAAGAACTGCTCCTTGTTCACCTTGGACGCCCTCCCCGAGGCCACCCGCAACTCTGTGGAAGGCTTGCCCTCGGGCAGCTATGACGAGGTGGTGCAGCAACTGCAGCGTCTCGCCCACGACGCCCTGCCGGTATGCCTCAAGGGCGAGGCCGGCGACCTCACCAAACCCGGAACCAATTGCCGGGAGGTGAAATAGCCCATGAGCGTGTGGCAAAGAATCACCATCCGAAGAAATGAGATGTGGCTGCTCATCTTGTCGGCGGCCATCGTCATGGCCGCGGTGGTGAGCCTCGAGATTTCGCTGGGCAATGAGCTCGGCAGCCAGCTGCTCTGGGTGGGCGGCGGCTTCATCGGCGTATTCATGATCGCCCATTTCGCCCTCGTGTGGAAGGCCCCGCACGCGGACCAGATTTTGCTGCCCGTGGCGGCGACCCTCAATGGCCTCGGCCTGGTGATGATCTCGCGTCTCGACGCGGCCAAGGACACCTCCATGGCTACCCGCCAAGTGATGTGGTCGCTGGTGGCTGTAGTGCTCATGACCATCGTGCTGGTGATCATGGAGGACTACATGGTGCTCACCCGCTACTCATATATTTTGGGCGTGGTCGGCATCATTCTGCTGGCCCTGCCCATGGTGTGGCCGCAGGGCTCCGGCATCCAATCCGATGCCCGCATCTGGATCTCCGTGGGTCCCTTCACCCTGCAGCCCGGGGAGTTTTCCAAGATCTTGCTGCTGCTTTTCTTCGCCAAGCTCTTGGCGGATAAGCGGGCACTATTCAATGTCGCTGGCTATCGTGTGCTGGGTCTTGAGCTGCCCCGCCTGCGCGATCTCGGCCCCATCTTCTTCGTGTGGGCACTCGCGCTGGTGATCATGGCCGGAGAGAACGACTTTGGCCCGGCGCTGCTGCTCTTCTCCACCGTGCTGATCATGATGTATCTCGCCAGCGGCCGTATTTCCTGGCTGCTTATCGGCGTGATCTTGGTGGCTATCGGCGGTGTGGGTATCTATCAGATCTCGGACAAGATCCAGTCCCGCGTGGCTAATTTCATGGACCCGCTGTCGAACTATGACACCACCGGTTTCCAGCTCTCCCAGGCGCTGTTCGGCATGTCTTGGGGTGGTATCACGGGCACCGGGCTTGGTGAGGGTTACCCCCAGGCCGTGCCGGTGGCGGAATCGGACTTCATCTTGGCCGGAATCGGCGAGGAGCTCGGTTTCATCGGTCTCGCGGCCGTGCTCGTGCTCTTCACCCTGTTCGTGGTGCGCGGCATGCACACCGCCATGCTGGCGAAGTCCTCCTATGGGAAATTGGTGGCCTCGGGCTTGTCCATGACCATCCTTATCCAGCTGTTCGTGGTAGTCGGCGGTATCTCCGCCATGCTGCCCATGACTGGTTTGACCACTCCCTTCATGTCCCAGGGTGGCTCCTCGCTGATGGCGAACTACATCCTGCTGGCCATCCTGCTGCGCATCTCTCACCAGGCGCGCGTACCAGAAGATCACACCAGTGCCGCACCGCCGCAGCGCGGCGGCGGCCACGCGGAGCCCTCCAGTATCGAGCAGACCTCGCACTTTTCCGCCGTCAGCAGTGACCACTCCCCTGGAGTGTCCCCGTCCAACCACTCAGCACAGAAGAATCGGAGGTAGGTGAGAGACCATGAATAAGGCTATTCGCTCGTCCACCATGATCGCTCTGCTGATGGTTTTGGTGCTGCTGATCAACCTCACCGTGGTGCAGGGCTTCCGCAAGGAAACCTATGCGCAGAATCCGCTGAATAAGCGCCAGTTTTATGAGATGAAAAGCACCCCCCGCGGCCAGATTTCGGCCGGCGGCGTGGTGCTGGCCAAGTCCAGCAAGGGCGCGGACGACTTCTACTACCGCTCCTATCCCTCCACCAATCCGCAGGCCTATGCCCCCGTCAGCGGCTATCTTTCCGATCTCTATGGTGCCGCCGGGCTGGAGCAGGGCTTCAACGAGGTGCTCAATGGCACGGATCCCTCCATGCTGGTGTCCAACACCTGGGACACGCTCACCGGCAAGGAGCACGATGGGGCTTCACTGAAGCTGACCCTGCTTCCCGAGGCCCAAGAGGTGGCCTATCAGCAGCTGGTGAACAATAACTATGAGGGCGCCGTGGTGGCCCTCAAACCCTCCACCGGCGAGGTGCTGGCCATGGCCCAGACCCCGAGCTTTGATCCCAACACTGTGGTGGATAATGATTCCGCCGAGCAGGCGTGGGGGCGGCTCACCTCGGATCCGGCGTCACCGCTGCTCAACCACGCCACCCAGGAGACGCTGCCGCCTGGCTCGATCTTTAAGATCATCACCTCTACCGCGGGGCTGCGCAATGGCTACGAGCCAGGCTCCCAGCTCACCGGCGAGGCCAAGATCACGCTGCCGAACTCCACCTCGACGCTGGAAAACTACGGTGGCCGGCCCTGTGCTGGTGGCGGCGAGGTATCGCTCACCACGGCGTTCTCCCTCTCCTGCAATACTGCCTTCGTGCAGATGGGCGTGGATGTGGGCGAGGATGCCCTCTACGATGCCGCGAAATCCTTTGGCATCGGCGACACCTATGATCTTGGGCTGCCGGAGACCCCGAGCTCGGTCGGCGATCTCAGCGATCCTGCTCGGCGCGGCGTGTCCTCTATCGGCCAGGCGGATGTGTCCATGACGGTGCTCGACGCCGCCGTCATGGCCGCCACCGTGGCCAATAACGGTAAGCGCATGAAGCCCTATGTGGTGGATGAGGTGCTGCGTCCGGATCTGTCTACGCTGTCCTCCCATAAGCCTCAGCAGGCCAAGGATGGCCTGGATGAGGATGTGGCGGTCAAGCTGCAGGAGCTGATGCGGCAGTCGGAGCGGAATACCTCCGGCGGGCGCGGAGATATCGCCTCCAAGACCGGAACGGCCGAGCATGGCGAGGATTCGCGCTCTAGCTTCCCGCACACCTGGTATGTGGCCTTCGCCCCGGATAAAGACGCCGATGTAGCGGTGGCTGTGGTGGTGAAAAACGGCGGTAACCAGGGTGCTGGTGCTACCGGCGGTTCGGTGTCTGCCCCTATTGGTCGTGCCGTGATCGATGCCGTTTTGAGGACGCAGGCCTAGCCGCGGATCGGAAGTGAGAAAGCAACTATGAGTAATGACTCCACCGGCTTAGACCGCGTGCAGGCCCTCATCGGCGATGACTATCAGCTGCAGTTCATTATTGGACACGGCGGTATGTCCACGGTGTGGCTGGCGAAGGAAAGCCAGAGCGGCCGCGAGGTGGCCATTAAGGTGCTGCGTCCGGAGTTTTCGGACAATGAGGAATTCCTCACCCGCTTCCGCAATGAGGCGGAGGCTGCGGAGAGCATCAATTCCGAGAACGTCGTGGGCACCTACGACTACCGCGAGGCGGATGATCCTGCGGGCAATGTGTTCTGCTTCATCGTCATGGAGTACGTCCGCGGCGAGTCCTTGGCGGATATGCTGCGCCGCCGCGGCAAGCTCGAGCAGGAGCAGGCCCTCGATGTGTTGGAGCAGGCCGCCCACGGGCTGGCCGTGATCCACCGCATGGGTTTGGTACACCGCGATATTAAACCCGGCAATATCCTCATCACCGAGTCCGGGCAGGTAAAGATCACCGATTTTGGTATCGCCAAGGCGGCTGAGGCCGTGCCGCTGACCCGCACCGGCATGGTGGTGGGTACCGCCCAGTATGTCTCCCCGGAACAGGCCCAGGGCCACCCGGTGACCGCCTGTTCGGATGTTTATTCTCTCGGTGTGGTGGGCTATGAGATTCTCGCTGGCCACCGTCCCTTCAGTGGGGATTCGACGGTCTCGGTGGCCATTGCGCATATTAATGAGGCCCCGCCGGTGCTGCCGCGGGAGATCGCCCCGCAGATCCGAGAGCTCATTGGGATCTGTTTGCGTAAGGATCCGCAGCGTCGCTACGCCGATGGCAATGAGCTTTCCCACGCCATTTCCGCGGTGCGTTTTCAGAAACGCCCGCCGCAGCCGCGCTCAGCGGCGGTGGCTGGTCAGGCACCGCAACACCACCCCGGATCCTCCACCACCGCGCTCGGCAATGCCACGGTACCGACCACGGTGAATCCGGCGGTCACCCCGCCACGGCCGCAGATGCTGCCCGCGGCACCCCGCGCGGCTCAGCAGCCGACCGGGCAGCGGCCCGCGAAAAAGAAAAGCATCGGGCCGTGGCTGTTTGTGCTGCTGCTGCTAGTAGGAGGCATGGGCGTGCTGCTGTACTATCTCACTAGCCAACCGACGGGGCAGCCCGCGCCGACGGAGACGAGCAGCACCAGCGAGGAGACGTCGACAAGCAAATTGCCCCCGGTGACGGAGACCGTGATCGAGACGATCACCCCCGAGCGCCGCGAAAGCCCAACGCTAAGCTCTGAAGAAGAAATATCCGAGCCGAGCGTGACCACGTCGCAGGAGCCGACGGAGGAGCCGGCACCTCCACAGCCCACGCAGCCCACCCAACCCGCGCAACCGGCGCAGCCGACCCAACCGGCATCGCCGGCTGACACCCCCAAGAACGACGAAGGAGGCGAGCAATAATGATGCACACCAGTTTCGGTGGCCGCTATGATCCCCAAGAAAATATTGGGCACGGCGGCATGTCCGATGTGTATTCCGCCACTGATACGCTCTTGGGACGCCAGGTGGCGCTGAAGGTGCTGCGTATGGAGCTGGCGCGGGATGAGAATTTCCGCGAGCGTTTCCGCCGCGAAGCCCAAAATTCTTCCCGGTTGAACCACCCCAATATCGTGGCGGTCTATGACACGGGCGAGCAGCTCATCGATGGCGTATCGGTGCCCTATATCGTGATGGAGCTAGTGCACGGCACCACCCTGCGCGGCATCGTCCACGACCGCGGCCCCTATTCGCCATCCGAGGCCGCCCAGGTAATGATCCCGGTATGTTCGGCTCTGCAGGCCTCGCACGACGCCGGCATCATTCACCGCGATATCAAACCCGCCAACATCATGGTCACGAATACCGGCCAGGTGAAGGTGATGGATTTCGGTATTGCGCGAGCGCTTGACGACGCCACCTCGGCAATGACCCAAACCTCTGCCGTGATCGGCACCGCCCAGTATCTCTCCCCTGAGCAGGCGCGCGGCCGCAATGCTGACGCCCGCTCGGATGTGTATGCCTTGGGCTGTGTGCTCTATGAAGCCATCACGGGCCGGCCGCCCTTTGAGGGCGAGTCGCCTTTTGATGTCGCCTATCAGCACGTGCACGAAACCCCCACTCCGCCCTCGGAGTACGCCAGCGATCTCGCCCCCACCATGGCCACCAATATTGATGCGGTGATTCTCACCGCCATGGCCAAGCACCCGGGCGATCGCTACCAGTCGGCGGCGGAGTTTTCCTCCGATCTCGAGCTGGTGATGCGCAACGCCGTCACCCATGCCGCGAAGATGCACCTCTCCGGCCCGGTGGGGGCCAAGCTGGAAAACACCCATCGCCAGGGCGAGGGTCCGGCACATACTGCGATCATCGGTGATTCCGGTGAGATCTCTGCCGCGGCCGCCAGTGCCGCCGGCCAGCACTATGGCTCGCAGAACGAGTACCCGGCCAATAACCAGTACGCCGCCCAACAGGCCCCGGCACAGCAAAGCCCCCAGGGCGGGCATCGCAAGAAGAAGTCCTCCCGCTGGGGCGTGTGGCTGACCTCTCTCCTCGCCGTCGTGGTGGTGGGTATTGGTGTCGCTTTCGCCGTGGACTACTTTGGCAACCGCGAGGAGCGGGTGGCCGAAAGCTCTATCTCGGTTCCGACGATCGCCGGGCTCGAGGAGCAGGTCGCCACCCAGCGGCTGCGCTCGGCAGGGTTTGAGGTGATTCGCTCCGAGGAACCCAGCCCGGATGTGGCGCGTGGTCTGGCACTGGGCACGAATCCTTCCGCCGACTCCACCCTGCCCAAGGGCTCCACGGTGACGCTGATCGTCTCCTCGGGTAAGGAGATCGTGGAGGTGCCGCAGATCACCGGCCGCACCACCGAGGCCGCCAATAGGGAACTCGAACGGGCGGGACTAAAGCTCAACTCCACCCCGCGTGAGGAACCCTCGGATACCGCCCCCGCCGGCGAGATCATCGAGCAGTCGCCGCCCGCCGGTACTGCCGTGTCCAAGGGCTCCGAGGTGAGCATCACCATCTCCACCGGTGTGGAAAATGTGCGCATCCCCTCGCTCACCGGCATGAAATACGAGCAGGCCGTGGGCAACCTCGAGTCCGCCGGCTTTATTCCGCAGCCCGAGTATGTGGAATCCGATAAGCCGGAGGGCACGGTGCTGAGCGTCAATGGCGAGGGCACCAAGGTACCCAAGGGCTCGACGGTGATTGTGCGCGTGTCCAATGGCAAGAAGCAGATCACCGTCCCGGATCTCCGCGGCAAGAACGTCAATCAGGCCGTCGCCGCCCTGCGGGCCGCCGGCTGGAAGGGCACCCAAGCCCAGGTGCGCCAAGAAGAGGAGCCCACCGATGATCTGACGAAGCAGAACACCGTGGCCTCCCAGGTTCCCGCCGCCGGAGAAAGCATCGGGGATGAAGATGAAGTGGTCCTGCGGATCTATCGCTTCTCCCTGCTGGAACTCGCGCCCTAACCGCAGCGAGCACCGCAGCTCGAGTCGCACACCCGCCCCCGCCGCAGCGCGTGAGGGCGGGTGTGTGCTGTCTACTGTCACCAGCTGAGCGAACACGGCGGCCATGTGCGGTGTTCAGAAACTCTATCGACGCTGGTAGGGTGTGCAGGAGACGTCCACGGGCGCACCTGCCCGAGAACTGTGAAAAGAAAAGAAAGGCTAGATATGCCGAAGGCAAAGGTTACTCAGAGCTCGACCACGGTGTCGACGTCGACGGCTAGCCGCACCCCTGTGAAGATCAATTCCTCCGGTACCCCGCTGTGGTACAAGGTCTTGATGTTTGGGCTGATCTTGCTCGGCCTGGCCTGGCTGGTAGTGAACTATTTGGCTGGCCCGCAGATCGCGCTCATGCGTGAACTCGGCCCGATCAACTTCGCGATCGGCTTCGGTCTGCTCATCATTGGGCTGCTGATGACGATGGGCTGGCGCTAGCCACGCAGACCGAGAAAGAACCCGACTCCGCTGGGGAGTCGGGTTTTTTTCATGCCCCACACCCTCACCGCCGCCGCTGCGTAGTAGCGGCCATAGGCCGTGGACCGGGCCGCCGGCACGTTCGCCGCCGCACCAAAAAGACACCACAGGCGGTGCACACCACCCCCATGTGAGAGAGCAGTTATGCACAATTACACAGGGTTATGCACAACCTAGGCTGTGCATAGCGCATGTGTGTAGAAAACGACAGAGTTATGCACAGCCTGTGGATAACTCTGTGGATTCTGCTTACATTCTTGTAATTCAGCGGTTCTGCACAGCCTGTGCATAACTTTGTGCACTAACTCAACACGCTGTGCACACAGCTGAATAATGTTCTAACTATCTGCTCAAACGCAGGTCAGGCATAGGCGTTTCGAAAGCGCGTGCGTTCGAGTCTGGCTAAATTACACGCAGAAGATTATGCACAGCCTCCACAGCGGGTGTGCACAGTCTATCTGCCTTTGCCCACAAAACACTTATCCCCACCGACTGGGCATAACCTGCCTGTCGATGGGGATAACGGTCGGTGCGTTTCTTCTCGCCTGTCACAAGATGCTTGTGGATATCTTCGCGAAGCCGGCAAGCAGAGCACACACGCTCGCCCCACATAAAAGACCAACAATGGGGGTGCGTTGCTGCCTAGTGCTATACACCAGCGGCCATGCGAGCAGGGCGCCCATGATGATGCCGCCGATATGGCCCCATACCGATACATTGACTGCGATGAATGTGTAGACGATATTCACCGCCAACAGCACAGCCGGCCCGCGCACATCACGGCCGGTGCGGTGGCAGAGCACCATAAAGACCACCATCAGCGCATAGACCGCGCCCGAGGCTCCCGCGGTAGAGGTCAGGGGGCTGGCCCAGGTGATGCACGCGGCCGTACCCACCACGGAGCAGAAATAGGCGGCAACCATCACGCGGCCGCCCACATAGTGCTCGATCTCGCGGCCAATGAGAAAGAGCAAAAACATGTTCATCAATAGATGGGCGAGGCCCACATGCATAAAGGCGTAGCCCACAGAGGGCAGCAGCCCGGCGAAGCCGAGATACGCCGCTCGCGGCGGAAAGAATACTAAGTATTCGGCCAGCACGGAGCGTGCGAGGTTGTGCTGCAGGGAGAGCGACTCGACTGCGGTGATCAGATAGAACACGCAGTTGAGCGCAACCAGCACCACGGTCACGGGCGCTTCGCGATACCAGCGGGCAATAGTGGAGGAATTCATGACACTCTTTCTCTAGACACGCAAAGACCCATCGCCACATACGGCCACAGGCCGGCGATGGGTCACAGGGTGAGAGGGGGGCGTCGCGGGGGTGGGGCGTGCAGCGCGCTTATCGACGTTCACTGCCCGCGCCCCGCCGCGATGATTACCCTCCTACTGGATGTCGATGGACTCGATAACCACCGGGTCATTCGGACGATCCTGGATGGAGGTCTGCACCGTGGCGATGGAGTCCACGACAGCCTTGGAGTCCTCGTCCACAACCTCACCGAAGATGGTGTGGTGGTTGTTCAGGTGCGGGGTGGGCGCCACCGTGATGAAGAACTGGGAGCCATTGGTGCCGGGGCCGGCATTGGCCATGGCCAAGAGGTAGGGGCGATCGAACTGCAGCTCGGGGTGGAACTCGTCCTCGAAGGTGTAGCCGGGCCCACCGCGGCCGGTGCCGGTGGGGTCGCCGCCCTGGATCATGAAGCCATTAATCACACGGTGGAAGATAGCACCATCGTAGAAGGGGCCTTCGGTGGTGCCGTTGGCGTTGTTGGCACGGTACTCCTTGGTGCCCTGGGCCAGACCGACGAAGTTCTCGACGGTGACGGGCGCGTGGTTGCCAAAGAGTTCAATGACGATATCACCGTAATTGGTGTGCATCGTTGCAGTTGCGGTCTTCTGAGTCATAGCCCTCATCGTAGAGAAAAAACGTGGCATGTGCACCGTCACTGCACCTAGGATGGGACTATCTATTAAAGAAACTAAAGATTGGAAGGTGGAACACCACTATGAATCCCATGTTGCTCGTCCAGGGCGCACAAACCGCTAAAAAGGGCCTTATTGCATTGAATGAGTATCGCGCGCAGAAGGCTGATGAGGCCTATGAGGCCCTGCAAGAGGCCGCCCATGCGGCCGTGGATAAGGGCCAGGAGCTCTATGATTCGGCAGCTGAGGCCGTGGATAATGCGGACGTCGATAAGCGTGTAGCCGATCTGAACAAGCGCGGCTCCGCCATTAGCGCCCAGGCCGCCAAGCGCCTCGAGAAGGCGAAGGCGCAGACCGGTTCCTTCCGCAAGGAGGCCGAGAAGAACGCCAAAAAATCCGGCAAGCAACTGCGCAAGCTGGCCAAGCAGCGGGAAAAGGATGCCAAGAAGGCAGCCGCACAGGCCAAGAAGAAGTTTAAGAAGGACAAGGGCTGCGCGAAGAGAAAGACCTTCGGCACGATCGCCGCGGTTCTGGCGCTGCTGAGCGCTGTGGCCGCCGCCGTGTACTACTTCTTCTTCCGCGAGGAGGAAAAGGTTCAGACCGTCCCGCCGCGCGTGGAGGACTTCGATACCGCCACACCGGATGAGGAGCCGAAGCTGGTCTACTCCACCGAGACCCCCGCCGATGCCGAGGTGGCCACCCCGGAGAAGCCCTTCGATGAAAAGGTTGCCGATTCCCTCGATCCTGCCGTGCCCAACACCGGTGTGGGTGAGCTCGATAATGAGGCCGAGGTAGAAAGCTGGACCGATGAGCGCTCCAGCTCCGCCCAGGCGCATGAGATCCTCTCCGCCGAGGTAGACGCCAAGTACGGCGACAACGAGAAGAACTAAACACTTCTTCACGCTGCGTATAGCCGCGGCGAGCAGAACCGCCTTCCCTTCGGGCAGGCGGTTTTTCTTATGCCCCAGTTTCCGGCCCATACCGTGATAGACCAGTTGGACTATGCAACGCCCCTTCGCAGGCCTTCTAGCCTCTCTGTAGGGAAGCTATGAACCGTGCAGACATGGCGGCGATCATCGCCTCCTCCCCATCCGCGTTGAGGACTGCACGACGAACCTCGGTATCACGCCCCTGCACTATGAACGCGGCGTTCTCGAAGGTCTCTAGCGCCTGGGCGTTTTTTCGGTGCGCGATGAGCGCGGCCGTCGCGGCAGGAATACTCTCGGCGATGGCGCTGGCGCTCGTCGGCGCCGGCCCATAGGGGGTGTGCGCCGCGAGTGCCGCGGCCACAGAGTGCACCAGCACCGCCGAGACCACCGCCTCGATAGTGTCGATGTGCTCGGTGGCCTCCGCCCAGGCGAGATGGGCGCCGAGAATCCCCGCCAGTACATCACCCGAGCCGGCCGTCGCTGCCCAGGACACACCCGTATGAACGATGGTGCTCTGCTGCGGATCAGCGATGATCGTCGCATGCCCCTTGAGCAAGACCGTGATACCCAGGAGGGCGGCCAGCTTCTCGCAGGCCTCCACGCGGTGTTCACTCAGCCCCGGCAGCTCATCGTCGAGGGCGGCGGCCAGGCGCTCGAACTCCCCAGCATGGGGAGTGAGCACGGTGGGCGCCTGCCGGGCGGCTAATGCGGCGCGCAGCTTCGGCAGTTCAGCCAGCAGGGTGATCGCATCGGCGTCCACCACCACCGGAACATCCATGGACAGCGCGGTCAGTAATTCCTCGCGCGCCCTCTCATCTGTGCCGCGTCCGGGCCCCACCACCACGCACTGCACCTGGCCGCATTCACCAAGGCTGGGATGAGAGACCACCTCCGGGAGGCGTTCCACGACTCTCGCTCGCAGCGCCCCCACATAGCGCACCATGGAGCTGCTGGCCCGCACCGCGGCCGTCGCACACAGCACCCCAGCGCCGATATAGTCCTCAGATCCGGCGAGAATCCCCACCACTCCGCCACTGTACTTATCATCCTCCGGCCCCGGCGATAGATCCGCGATGCCGTGGTGGCCACCTACGCACTCATAGCCCTCGAGCTGCAACTGGCTTCTGCCATAGACCGCGCGCAGGCCAGTGCAGGCGCGCCGCCGCGCAATCTGCTGGGCAATCAGCTCGGATAGCGGCGGCATCGTAGCGCTGTCGAGGGCGATATCGCCTATGAGCACCGTGCCGCACGCTGGGGAGAGCACATGGGCCAGGCGCGGCGCCCCGAAACTCACCGTCACATCCGCATTAATGTGCTGCTCCCCCGCCGCGCCACTATCGGCGGCCACTCCCGAGGGGATATCCACGGCCAGCACCTGGGCCACATCAAGCCCCTGCAGCACCGCGGCGGCTTCTGGTCGTAGGCCGGGCCGCGCTCCGATACCCGTGATGGCATCAATGAGCAGATCCACCCGGCCCATGGTGGCGGGATCGCTCACCACCGTTCCCCCCGCGTCGAGGAAACGCTGCCACGCTGAGGCGTGTACCGAGCTGCTCACCCGATAGGCGCTCACCTGTGTCCAGCCCTGCTCGCGCAGCATGGCGGCCGCATACAGCCCATCCCCGCCATTGCCACCGGCTCCTGCGAGAACCAGGATGTGGGGCTGGGAGGGGGCGTCGATAAGTCTCTGAGCATCGCCCAGCATGGCGCTGGCGACCCGCGCCACCGTGCTGGCGGCACTACGCATCAGCTCATCGACGCTGCCTTGAGCATCGAGGAGAGGCTGTTCGGCAGCGCGAATCTCGGCGACGGTGGCCGGGCTACTCAGCGTGCGGGTGGGACTACCAAGAAGATCGCATACGGAAAGGCTCATACCCACCAAGGATAATCCCGCCAGGCGAAGGCTAGGAGTAGCTCTCGCTATCCTCGGCGTCCGCAATGCCATAGTGGCGGTAGAGGCGTTCTTCCTGCTCGGGGCTGATATGGGCGCCATCGAAATTAGGGGCGCCATTGATGCGCTCTAAGGGAAAAGCCAGGTGCAGCTGCTCTTCCTCGAGGCGGTGGCCGAGCAGCGGCACCACGCTCGACTTCATACCGAAGAGGCCATGAGAGACCTCCACGAACTTGGGCTGGCCGGTGGCATCATTGATGAATACCTCCTCCACGGCGCCCAGTTTCTCGCCGTCACTATCGTATGCGGTGGCATCATTCAGCGCGGAGATCTCATGCTGAGACACGGGAGAACCTCTTTTCTTGGGTGCGTATTCCACGGCGGCCGCGGCACAACCACGGCGGGTGAGCTGTTCTATCGCCGTAAGCCTCATTCTTCTCACCGCGATGGATCCAGAATACCCAGCGCAACGCAGTGACGGCCACTGATTTTCCCGCCCACCGCCCAGACACAACAAAACCCCTAGTGGATAACCACTAGGGGGAATGTGAGTTGTGGAGCATAGGAGAATCGAACTCCTGACCTCCTGCTTGCAAAGCAGGTGCTCTACCAATTGAGCTAATGCCCCAAGCAACGAAACCCGAGGGCTTCGCAGTGGGCCTAGCAAGAATCGAACTTGCGACCTCATCGTTATCAGCGATGCGCTCTAACCGACTGAGCTATAGGCCCTTGGAACGTGTAAGAACTTTACCCAGAAAGGGCAACAACACCAAATCCGCTGGTCATAGTGCGTTTTTAGGCATCTCTATCAGTATATGCCAGCGGCTCCGAGCACTGGTGAATCCGTGCCGGAGCCGCTGGCGCTACCACGCGAAAAGCAGCGTTTTAGTCCTCGGCGTCGCCGATGGTGATCACGACGCCTCCGAAGAGATCAACCACTGCGTTGTAGATGATCGCCCCGAGTGGCGCAAGGAAGGTGGCGATCAGGGCGAGGATCGCACCCACCAGCGTCGCGAGCGAGACCGTGATGCCGAAATTCAGTACCTGCTCGCCACCGACGCCTGCAATCACTTCATTGGCCTTATCCCACACCCCAGCGGCATCGAGCCCCAAATAGAGCACGATCACACAGATGATCCAAGCAGCTAGTCCCGTGAGCGATAGGGCCAGCGCTGTCTTAAACGCAGACAGCGGAGAAATATGCCGCACGGCGACTCTCCGACTACTCATTAGTCCTCCTCGGACTCATCGTTGTCGCTGAGACCTTCCACTCCGGGAATGGGGTCCGCGGTGGCGTCATCTTCTCCGGTCTTGCGCGCCCGGGCAGCGGTCGGGGACTCGGCCTGGCCGGTGGCCACGGCGGTGGCGTTTTCCTCGCCCTCGTCCTCGACATTGCGGTCGATAGCCAAGACCTCGACATCCTTTGCCAGGTCCACCAGACGCACGCCCATGGTCGAGCGGGAGCTCGGGCGGATCTGGTTCACCTCGGTGCGGATCACACCGCCAGCGGAGGTAATGGCGAAGATTTGATCGTCCTCATCCACAGCCAAGGCGCTGATCAGCTTGCCGCGCTTCGGAGTGTGCTTGAGCGTGACCACGCCAATACCGCCACGGTTTTGGGTGGGGTATTCCTCCATCGGGGTGCGCTTGCCATAGCCGCCGGAGGTGGCCACCAAGAGGAACTCTCCATTGTCCACGCGGGTCATGGAGAGCAACTGGTCATCGTCGCGGAAACGCATGCCCTTCACACCGGCGGTGGCACGACCCATCGGGCGCAGCGCATCATCATCGGCAGTGAAGCGAATGGACTGCCCCTTTTCGGAGACCAACAGGATGTCATCATCGCCATTAGAGAGTGTGGCGCCGATGAGCTTGTCGTTATCGTTGAGGTTGATGGCGATCAACCCGCCGGAACGGTTGGACTCATAATCGTGCAGCTTGGACTTCTTCACCCGACCCTGCTGGGTAGCCAAGACGAGGTACTCGGCATCGTCATAGGTTTGGATCTGAATGATCTGCGCGATGGTTTCTTCCGGCTGGAACTCCAGCAGATTCGCCACATGTTGGCCGCGCGCGGTTCGCGATGCCTCGGGCAGCTCATAGGCCTTCAAGCGATAGACCCGGCCAAAGTTGGTGAAGAAGAGAATCCAGTCGTGCGTGGAGCAGACGAAGAAGTGGCGCACAATGTCTTCTTGCTTCAACTCGGCGCCGCGCACGCCCTTGCCGCCGCGTCGCTGCGACTTATAGGCATCCACCTTGGTGCGCTTGGCATAGCCGGTGGAGGTGATGGTGACCACCACGTTCTCGCGGGCGATGAGGTCTTCTTCGGTGACATCGCCGGAGGCAGCCACGATCTGGGTACGACGCTCATCGCCGTACTTGCGCACGATCTCCTCGAGCTCTTCGCGCACGATGGTGCGCTGGCGCTCGGGGGAGGCCAGAATGCTCTGCAGATCCTCGATGAGGGCCTGCAGTTCGGCTAGCTCGTCCACGATCTTCTGCCGCTCCAGAGCGGCGAGGCGACGTAGCTGCATGGCCAAAATAGCGTCTGCCTGGATCTCGTCGACATCCAGCAGCGTCATCAAACCGGTGCGGGCATCATCCACGGTGGGCGAACGTCGGATGAGGGCGATCACTTCATCCAGCATGTCCAGTGCCTTGACCAAACCGCGCAAGATATGGGCGCGCTTCTCGGCCTCGTCGAGGCGGTACTGGGTACGACGCACGATCACATCGATCTGGTGCTTCACGTACTGCTTGAGGATCTGATCCAGGCGCAGGGTACGCGGCACACCATCCACAATGGAGAGCATGTTCGCACCGAAGCTGGTTTGCAGCTGGGAGTGCTTGAATAGGTTATTCAGCACCACGCGCGGCACCGCGTCGCGCTTAAGGGTCACCACGATGCGCAGGCCGACGCGATCGGAGGACTCATCGTCCACGCTGGAGATACCCGCCAGCTTGCCGTGCTTGACCTGCTCCGCAATCGAGGAGACCAGATTATCGGGATTCACCATGTAGGGCAGCTCGGTGATCACGATGATCTGCCGGTTACCCAGTTCCTCAATGCTGGTGACACCGCGCATGCGAATCGAGCCACGGCCCGTGGTGTAGGCATCCTTGATGCCCTCATCGCCCACAATCAACCCTGCGGTCGGGAAATCGGGGCCCTTCACGCGCTCCATGCACGCCTCGAGCGCCGACTTCTCATCGGCCTCGGGATGGGCAAGAATCCAATAAATGGCCTCGGCCAGCTCGTTGAGGTTGTGCGGCGGGATGTTGGTGGCCATACCCACGGCGATACCGCCGGAGCCATTCATCAACAGATTCGGCACGCGCGAGGGAAGAATATCCGGCTCGAGGGTCTTGCCGTCATAGTTCGGGGAGAAATCCACGGTGTTCTCGCGGATATCGCGCACCATCTCCATGGCCAACGGCGTGAGACGGCACTCGGTATAACGCATGGCGGCCGGGCCGTCATTACCGCGAGAACCGAAGTTACCCTGGCCATCCACCAGCGGATAGCGCATGGACCACGGCTGGGCCATACGCACCAGGGTGTCATAAATCGCGGAGTCACCGTGCGGGTGATAGTGACCCATAGTGTCGGCCACTGGGCGCGCCGACTTCACATAGCCGCGCTCCGGGCGATAGCCGGAGTCAAACATCGAGTACAAAATACGGCGGTGCACCGGCTTGAGACCGTCGCGCACCTCCGGCAGCGCTCGACCAACAATGACAGACATGGCGTAGTCGATATAACTCGACTGCATCTCCTCATTGATATCGATGGGTTCGATGCGGTCGAATAAGCTCTCGCCGCCCTGATTGTCATCGCTCACGCGCGTCACCTCTTATGGTTTGGGTTTCTCAGAATCCAATCTCCGCCATTCTACTCCCCTTTTCGCCGCAGAGTGGCACTGAGCGCGATTTAGACGCATTTTTTCGCTTATCGACGCTACTATGATCGAACTCACACCACCCTTCCGGCCCGCATAGAGGCTCTCAGGCGCGCACAGAGAAAGAAAATGATTCCCCGTTCTCTTGGCGCCGCCCCTCTGCTCATGTAAGCTATGTTGCAGTTGTGATTGCAGTGAAAGCATGTGACTACTGAGGTGGTCGGCTGAGCTGTGG
Source organism: Corynebacterium sp. 11A (assembly GCF_008930935.1). Classification (NCBI taxonomy): domain Bacteria; kingdom Bacillati; phylum Actinomycetota; class Actinomycetes; order Mycobacteriales; family Corynebacteriaceae; genus Corynebacterium; species Corynebacterium sp. 11A. The sequence continues at coordinate 76,176 of NZ_PQMR01000005.1, read as the reverse complement.
CGGAAGAGTCACAACACGCGAATACGATCCTTGTAGTTCCACATTTCTCAGGTGCGCCGAAAAATGTGGAACTACAAGGATGTTGCGTTATCTGCAGTTCAGAGCCCGTACCATGAGGGGCATGCAACATTTACGCGAACTGCTCACCAAGGACGATGACACCACCAACGCGGTCGTTTCCGACTTCAGCGCCCTGGTGGAGAAGAAGGTGCAGGAGCAAAGCGGTATCTCCGGCAAGCTGATCACAGGTGCCCTCGCCGCCGCCAAGAAGGTGGATTCGGACATCGTGAATAAGGCTGCCCGCCGCCTGCTCCCCGAAATGGCCGATGAGTTGGACCCCTACTGGCAGAAGTTCCAGGAGCCGGGGGCTGGTCACAGCTTCGGCACCTACCTCGAGGAGAACTCCACCGAGGTGGTCAACTCCATCATGACCGTGGCGGACCGCAACGCCGATAAGATCTCGGCCGCGCCGCTGAAGAAGGTCTACTCCTCGGTCCGTGGCAAGAGCGAGAAGCTCATCACCGACTCCCTCTTCGAAACCGGAGAGATCATCCACAAGCACGCCAGCTAAACGGCCCTATCTTCACCGCGATACACCACCACCCGCCTCCTGCAGTGCAGGAGGCGGGTGGTGTGCTTGATGCGGGCTGCGTGACAACGCAGCGGGCGATCCTAGATATCGAGGAAGCGCACATCCTTAGCATTGCGGGTGATGAAGCTGCGACGGGCGCGCACATCGTCGCCCATGAGCACGGAGAAGAGCTCATCGGCGGCCTGGGCATCGCCCACATCCACGCGGCGGAGAATACGGGTCTCGGGATCCATGGTGGTCTCCCATAGCTCCTTGGCGCTCATCTCGCCCAGACCCTTATAGCGCTGGATGCCGTCATCCTTGTTGATCTTGCGGCCCTCGGCCAGGCCGGCGGCCAGCTGCTCATCGCGCTCGCCATCGGAGAAGGCGAAACCAGGCCGGCCCTTGCCCCACTTCAGCTTGTACAGCGGCGGCTGGGCCAAGAACACATGGCCTTCCTCAATCAGCTGCGGCATGAAGCGGTAGAGCAGCGTTAGCAGCAAGGTCGCGATGTGCTGGCCGTCCACATCGGCGTCGGCCATCAGCACGATCTTGTGATAGCGCAGCTTGTTGATGTCGAACTCATCATGAATACCCGTGCCGAGAGCAGTGATGATGGCCTGCACCTCATTGGACTTCAGCACGCGATCCAAACGGGCCTTCTCCACGTTCAGGATTTTGCCGCGCAGCGGCAAAATGGCCTGGAACATCGAATCACGGCCGGACTTCGCGGAACCACCTGCGGAGTCACCCTCCACGATGTAGAGCTCGGAACGCACCGGATCCTTCGAACGGCAATCGGCCAACTTACCGGGCAGGCCACCAAGATCGGTGGCGGATTTGCGCCGCACCAGATCACGGGCACGACGGGCAGCTTGGCGGGCGTGCGCAGACGCCAGCGCCTTGTTGATGATCACCTTCGCCTCGGCCGGGTTGGCCTCCAACCAGTCCGCGATGTGCTCATTCACCATCTTCTGCACGAAGGACCGCACCTCGGTATTACCGAGCTTGGTCTTGGTCTGGCCCTCGAACTGAGGATCAGCCACGCGCACGGAAATCACCGCGGCCAAGCCCTCGCGGCAGTCCTCGCCGGTGAGCTTGCCGTCCTTTTCCTTGAGCAGCTTGTGGGATTGGGCATAGCGGTTCATCAAACCGGTCAGGGCCGCGCGGAATCCCTCTTCGTGGGTGCCGCCCTCGATGGTGTTGATGGTGTTCGCGAAGGTGTGCACGGACTGCTTAAAGCCCTTATTCCACTGCATCGCGATCTCCACCTCGTGCTCCTCGGTCTTGGCATCAAAACCGATGATGGTGGGGTGGATCGGGGTCTTCGTATCGTTGAGATACTCGACGTAGTTAATCAGGCCCTCAGGGTAGAAAAACTCACGGACCTTGTCCTTCTTCTTCCCGGGCTTATCCTTGGCGCCATCGCCGAGCGCCTCGCGGGTTTCTTCCTGCTCATCGATATCATCCAAGGAAGGAGTATCAATGGCGGCGGCGTCCTCGCCGGCCTCAGCGAGGGCATCGAGCTCGGCCTCGGCATCGGAGACGCGCTTATCGATCAGCTCGATCTTCAAACCCTTGTTCAGGAAGGCCATTTCCTGCAAGCGGCGGGCGATGGTGTCGAACTTAAACTCTGTCGTTTCGAAGATCTCCGGATCCGGCCAGAAACGAACCGTGGTGCCGCTGCCGCGGGCGTTGCCGCCCTCCTCCAGCTCCTCCGGAATCGCGTTCCTGAAGTTCTGCAACCAGTGCTTGCCATCGCGCTTGATATCCGCCTCAACACGCGTCGAGAGCGCATTGACCACCGAGATACCCACACCGTGAAGACCACCGGAGACCGCATAGGACTCCGAGTCGAACTTGCCGCCGGCGTGCAGCTGCGTCATAACCACCTGCACGGTCGGCGCGCCCGAGGGGTGCATTTCCACGGGAATACCACGGCCATCGTCGACGACTTCCACGCCGCCATCCTCCAAGAGAGTGACTTTCACCTTGGTGGCATAGCCGGCCATGGCCTCATCGACGGAGTTATCCACGACCTCCCACACCAGGTGGTGGAGGCCGCGCTCACCGGTGGAACCGATGTACATGCCGGGGCGCTTACGCACTGCCTCAAGACCTTCGAGGATGGTAATTGAGGAGGCATCATAAATGTGTTCGGTGCTAGCCACTGTAATTACTCAAACTCCTTGAAACAGATTAATTAGACCCCTCCATATTACACCCCTACAGGCCCAATCACCGCCTTCACTCCCCGATGAGCTATCCCCCTACTTGCCTGGCGCCTCATTCGCTCTCAGGCAGAAACAGAGCGGGTTAGACGCACCGGCCCGTGGCCTATCCGTAGGTATCGCGCGGCCCGCGGCCCTTCACGTGCAGCGGGCCATGACGCCAGCTGGGTGCCTCGGGGCCGTGAATCTTCAAGGTAGTAACCACATTGGGACCAACTTTTTCTGCGATTTTGGCTAGGATCATGCGCTGCATGGCGCGCAGATTCGTCGCCTGCGGGGTGGTGGCACAGCGTACGTAGACGGTGGTTCCCTTCACCCTTTCCACCACGGCATAGCCGGCGATCGTCGGCCCCACTAGCTCCGGCCAGTGGGTCTGCACCCAGCCATTGGCTAAATCCTTGCCCCAGCCTCGGGCCGTAATTTCCTCCGAGAGCACCTCCCCCACCGAGGAGAAGGTGCGGGCTCGGCGCAGCGCCCGCCCATCCGGGCCGGTGGCGCGCAGCACGGTATTCGAGCCGCGCCGCAACCGCCACGAACGCGGCGCCGAGGAGGACTTATCCAAGCCCATACGCTGCAACATCGCCGAGGAATCGGCGCGATCAGAATCCAGGCGGCGAGTGGTATCGCGGCGCTGCCGCGATAAATCCGGCACATAGCCCCGCCGCTTTTTCGCCTCGGTGCGCACCGCCTGAAAAGAGCGGCTAATCAGATCCGCCGGGCGGGACGGCGCCGGTGCCGCGCCCTTAGGGGCCGACTCGGGTCTCGTTTCCTTCGGCTGCGCCGCGGCCGGTGGCTGCTGCTTGTCGCTCACGACGACGCACCCACCTCGGGCTCAGCCACGGCAGGAGGGTCGAGGGGCATGGGAGTGAGCGTCGATAAGCGAGCGTGCTCCTTGCCCTCTGGATCGGCGACGGCCTCCACGAAGTAGCGAGCAGCGATGTGCTCATCCAGATTATCGGGCAGGTCATCGCCCACGGCTGCGGTGATGAGCACCTGCTCGGCGTCCTGGGCCAGCCCCACGAGCTGGGCGCGGCGGCGCGCATCCAGCTCGGCAAAAACATCGTCCAGGATGAGCACCGGATCTGTGCCATCGCCGCGGTGCAGATGAAACTCCGCGAGCCGCAGGGCCAAGGCCATGGACCACGTCTCGCCATGGGAGGCAAAGCCCTTGGCCGGCTGGCCGCCCAACATGAGCTGAATATCATCCCGATGCGGCCCGGCCAGGGTGATACCGCGTTCAATCTCATTCGTGCGTACCGCCGCCAGACGCGCCATCAACGCCGCCTCCAGCACTCCCCGATCGGGCCGGCCCTCCACCTCTGCCAAGGTGTCATTGAGCGAGGAATCATAGGCGATCGACGCCGGCCGAGATTCTGGGGCCAGCCCACTATAGGCGCCGGTCACCAATGGCTGCAGCTGCTCAATGGTGCGCAGACGCTCCTCGAGGACGATCGCGCCGCAGCTGGCCAGCTGCATATCCCAGGAATCGAGGGTGGCCAAGGTGGCGGCGCCATCATCGGCGGAATAGCCGCGGCGCAGCGCGGCATAGTTCGACTTCAACAGCGCATTGCGCTGGCGCACGATCTTGTCATAATCCGCCTTGACCCCCGCGATCCGCGGTTTGCGCGAGGCAATAATCGCATCCAGATAGTGGCGGCGCTCGGCGGGTTCGCCGCGCACCAAGCTGAGATCCTCGGGGCCAAACATCACGGTTTTGAGCACGCCGAGCAGTTCGCGGGTGCTTTTGAGCTTGGTGCGATTAATGCCGGCCTGATTGCCGCCGCGGGCCTTAATCAACACATGCCCTGCGAGTTCGCGGCCATCGTTGACCACCGTGGCCGATGCCCGTGCCGCCTGCGCGCCCTCGCGCACCAGCGGCGCATCGGTAGAGACCCGGTGGGAGCCGAGATGCGCCACATAGCCGGCCGCCTCCACAATGTTTGTTTTGCCGTGCCCATTGCGGCCGGTAAACACCGTGATCCCGGGGGTCAGATCGATCTCGAGGCTCGGCCACGAGCGGAAATCGCGCAGGCTGAGATGCCGAATGTACACCGCGGAAGAATTAGCCCGGCAGGCGAACCGGCATCAGCAGATAGGTGAATTCCGACCCCGGGGTGGGGAACTCACCAGCGGAATTAGCCTCGATGGCTTCTTCCGGCTCGGGGATGATGATCGCTGGGCGCGACGGAGCGGTAAAACCAAAGACCACGCGCTGTCCCGGCATGGCGTTGAGGCCCTCCTTGAGATAGGAGGGGTTAAAGGCGATGAGCAGGGAATCCTGGCCCTCGGCGCCCTCGCCCACCTGATAGTCACAGGGCAGCGACTCCTCGGCGTGGCCGGAATCGGTGGCACCGGCAGCCAACACCACCTGGCCCTCGGAGAAGTGCATGCGGATCTGCGCATTGCGCTCGGCCACGAGGGAGACACGCTTGATGGCGTCGAGAAGCGGGCCGATAGCCACGGTTGCCAAAGAGGTGTGCACCTTCGGCAGGAGCGGATCGTAGTTCGGGAACTCCGCATCCAGCATGCGGGTGGTGGTCTGGCGGTTGCGGGTATGCACGCCGAAGAGACCATCGGCGCCCACCTTCTCGCCGGTACCAGCGGCGATCTCCACGTTCTCGTTGAGCGAGGGATCGATGGATCGGGCGTTTTCCTGCAGGGTTTTCGCCGGGATGAGCAGGGCGGCCTCGACGTCATCGGCCACTGGCTCCCACTCGAAGCGCCGCACCGCGAGCCGGAAACGGTCGGTGGCGGCCATGACCACGTTCTTTCCCTGCACCTTCATGTGCACGCCGGTGAGCATCGGCAACGTGTCGTCTTTACCAGCGGCGATGGCCACCTGAGACACGGCCTCGTTGAAGAGGCTCGGGTTCACTCGGCCGGTCACCTCCGGCAGCGTGGGCAGCGCAGGATAATCATCCAGCGGGATCAGCGGGAGCTCAAAGCTGGAGGAACCGCAGCGGAAAAATGCCTTCGACTCGTCGGTGCGCACCTCGATGGGCTTATTTGGCAGCGAACTCACAATATCCGAGACCAGCTTGCCGGGAACGGCGATGCGGCCCGGCTCATCGATCTCCGCCGAGATGCTGACCTTGGTGGATACTTCATAGTCGAATCCGGCCAAGGTGAGGCCGTCATCGTCGGCGCTAATCACCATGCCGCGAAGTACCGGCTGGGTGGGCTTGGTGGGCAAACTACGAGCGACCCAGCCCACGGCTGCGGAAAAGTCATCTTTCGACACTCGGAAAGACACAGGCTGCGATTCCATGCTTAGCTGAGGCTCCTTCAAGCACAAGCAGCCGCTGAGCAGCCAAGAAACCTCGGTATCAGGTCCTCGGCGATACGGCCAATATGGTCCAGTATCGGCTCATCGGCAGCAAAACAATTGTTCTTCTCTCCCAGCCTACAAGAATCACACTCCGCTATAAACCGGGATCCGCGCGGGAGGGGATATGTGATTCCGCCTCCCCGCACCTCGCGGCGTGCCGCCGTGGCGGGTGCGGTGAATGACAGGAATCGGCGCCGCGTCCACACCCCCTATTTCTTCTTAGATCAATCCATAACTTTCTTTGGTAGTAGCAGTAGGTGCTGTGCAATCTGTGTAATTCCACGATCCGCGCAGCTCACCCTAGCGTTGCGGCATGTGTTCCAGGCTGTGCATAACAGGTGCATAACTAGAGGGGGTTGTGCACAACTTTCGACCCCTGCTCGTTGTGCACAATCCATGCACCGTCGAGGCGGCTGCGAACAACAGAAAATCGCTACTTATGCACAGGCGGCGACCTGCGGTTTCTCCGAACGGACAGTAAATGACAATTCTGTAATTACACAACTGTGAATAACTCTGTGAATAACGCCCCCAGCGCGCGTATCGACGCCACCTCTGCGGCGCCTTCGCCCAGTACAGATACGACACAGCGCCCGTGCCACACACTGTGTACACGGGCGCTGGGGGCCGCGGCGGGCAGAAGGCGCTCCTACCCTACCCCGCGGGGGTGAAAGTCTGGCTAAAAAGCCTGGCTCGTAGGCCTCGCTAAGCGGAGCCATTCTTGATCAGCTGGGTGAGCTCCTGGATCTGATCGTAGGTTTCGCGATTTTCTTGCATCTCGTTCTTGATCTTGCGCACCGCATACATCACGGTGGTGTGGTTCTTACCACCGAATTTCTCGGCGATCTGGGGCAAGGAGAGAGCCGTGAGCTCGCGGCAGATGTACATGGCCAGCTGGCGGGCATGGACCACCGCATGGGTTTTACTCGTGCCGGTGATGGTGTCCACCGAGATATCGAAGTAATTAGCCGTGGCGGTGATGATGGTCTGCCCGGTGATCTCGACGTGCTTGTTCTCCGGCATGATGTCGCGCAGCGCCACCTCGGCGTGCTCGATGGTGATCGGCTGATTGGTCAGCGAAGAAAACGCCGCCACCCGAATCAGCGCCCCCTCGAGTTCACGAATAGAGGACTCGAAGCGGCTGGCGATCAGCTCCAGCACATCCCGGGGCACTTGGGTGCCATCGTCTTGGGCCTTCTTCATCAAAATGGCGATGCGGGTTTCTAAGTCCGGGGGCTGAATATCGGTGATCAGCCCCGCGGCAAAACGGGTGCGCAGACGATCCTCGAGAGTGGTCAGCTCCTTCGGGGGTCGGTCCGAGGACAAAATGATCTGCTTATCCGCCTGGTGGAGGGCGTTGAAGGTGTGGAAGAACTCTTCCTGCGTTCCCTCTTTGCCCTCGAGGAATTGGATGTCATCAACCATGAGGATGTCGAGGTTGCGGTAGCGCCGCTTGAAGGCTTCCTGGCGGTCATCGCGCACCGAGTTGATGTAGTCATTAGTGAATTCCTCACTGGAGACATACTTCACGCGCAGGCCCGGCTGCAGTACCTGCGAGTAAAGGCCCGCAGCGTGTAGAAGGTGGGTTTTCCCCAGTCCTGATCCGCCCCAGATGAACAGCGGGTTGAAGGCTTTCGCTGGGGTCTCCGCCACCGCGACTGCCGCGGCATGGGCGAAACGATTGGAGGATCCGATAACGAAGGAATCGAAGGTGTACTTCGGATTCAGCGATCCTTCCGAGGATGCCTTGGGGGCCGGCTGTTCGCGAGTATAGCGCTGCGGTGCTGCTGCCTGCGGATTGGTTACCGGGTGCCCGAAACCCACCGAGGCGTCGTGGCCGCGCTGCGCCAGCGAATCATGGTGCTGAGCCCCATGCTGGCCGGGCTCGGAGTGCTGCGGTTGTTCGGGATAGTTGGCATGGCTTTCCTGCCAATTCTTCTCCGGCCAGCCCTGATCCGCCCACTGCTGCTGCGGGCTGTCGCCCTCGGAGTGCGCGGTAGGCTGCGAGAGCGTCTGCGCGCTGCTCGGCGGCGGGACGACAGCTGCATTGTCGTTATTGAGCATCTCCGTGGCCGCGCTGCTGGCCGCCCGGTGGGGATCTGGGTGGTGCTCGGCGTGTTCGGCGTGCTCGGAATAGTCCGCGGGCTGCTCGGGGGCGGCGGTCTCCGGCATGATTGCTTCCGGATTGACGCTGACGGCCAGCCCCGTCGGGCGGCCCATATGGGTGGTGAGAACAGAGGTCAGCGCAGGTCCCAAGTCCTGCTCAATGACGCTTTTCGCCATCGCATGAGGCGCGGCGAGCACCGCATAGCCCGGCACCAAGGCCACCGGGGTGACGAGGCTGAGAAAACCGCGCTGGCGGGCGCTAATTGGTCCGATCCCAGAGGAGGGTTGCTCAGACAGCGCCAACAGATCGTTAATCACGCTCTGCCACGTCTGGGCGAGAGAACCAGAATGCTCTGTCACAGGGAAAGCCCCTTACTACACGGGTGGACGGACAATCACGGGCACAGCACCACCACCGGGTGATGGCACGCGGAAACGACACATCCGCACCATCCCTGCCACACAGGCACGATACGTTTTCCCAGCGAGGAGGTCGTTTCCGAATAACGGTGTCCTCGAAAGGAGCTGCAGCCACCAGCCATGGGCACCCTTAGCTCACCGCTATCGCGGCGAAGCGAGGAAAAACCAAAGCCTCAAGGCGCACGCGCGCTTAAAGCCGGTCTCCCCTCTCCCCGACGGCCTTTCCGAGCCTGTTCATAACCCCCAGAAAAAGCGGGTTATCTCAGTCGGAAAGAACGCTTCGCTGTGGATGCACGGTTGTGTGATTACACCGCCGTGTGCACAGAGCCGACATAGCCGAACTCCATGGTGATGCGGAGTTTTCCACAACGTTATCCACAGCTGTGGATAACTGGACTGCACAAGCGCTATCCACAGCCTAGTCGAGAGCCTGTGCATAACTAAATCGCCGAAAAAATGGGTTCTGAGCTGCATCAAAGCGCCGGGCTCAGGGAAGTCTCAACTTCAGCTTTAGAGTTATCCACAGCCACGGGGTGTTCACAGCTGTGTTTAATTCACGGTTTCCATTGTTACCCGCCGGTGGTGGATACAGTCCAACAATCGCGGGGAATATCAATACTGTAATTATCGTTATCTCCGTACCCTCGGCCGGAAAGTCGATAATCCCACATTGCGATGACATGCTCTTTTTCTGTTGCGCATCGGCATTGCCGCAGGAGCGGGAGCAGAGGAGTGCCGAGGGTCGAGCCGAGAATTACATCGGCAGTATTTCAGGGGTAAAAAATGCTCATTCTCCCCCCGCTGTAGCGCCGTGGCTCTTCCTCGGTGGCCGTGCGGGCAGAGCGCGGGGAGCGTGGCCGAGGGGGCTTTACACTCTTGGATGTGGGTACTGGTGGAATCACCTAAATACCAGTACACCCGTACTATTTGTGCCGAGTTCGGGGCCGTACAAGTCCGTCCGCGATGGTGTCCTGGTTGCAGCACAGCTACAGCGGGAAAAGCACAGGGATGTAAGTTCGCCCAGCTAGCGCCACTAATCTTATTCGCGTGGCAACTTGTTATTCACGACGGCCATACCGTATTCTGTCTAGGTCTATTGCGGTCACGCAGCTGCATCGCGGGTTCAACCTGAGGTTGAGCCTTGCAGATGGGGTGGGCGGGGCCGCGTGTGGACGATACTTCGGCGGTACAGTGCGCTGATCCGAGCGCCGGCTCGGAGGTGGGTGACTACCTCGTTGCGGAAGCTGAAGTATCGATCTGCATCCTGTTTCGCTTCGGCGGAAGAGGGGAAGAAGAGAATTCATCTCATGAGTTCCTTAGGCGTCGCGCAGCGCCAGCGTCTCAGTCCGCCATTGTGGTCTGGGTCTCTAGTGCTGAGCAGCGCGGAGCTTATGACAGCAAACTTTCAAGGAGTGTTTGACCTATGGCTAAGGGCAAGCGGACTTTCCAGCCCAATAACCGTCGTCGTGCCCGCGTCCACGGTTTCCGTACTCGTATGCGCACCCGTTCCGGTCGCGCTATCGTCGCTGCACGTCGCCGCAAGGGCCGTGCTCGCCTCACCGCGTAGTTTTCTTTTCCCGTGAGGCGACGGCGCCACGCACTCTGTGGCCCGGGGCCTCGCCACCGAAAAATTACTCGAGGGGCGCACTGATGCTTCCGAAGAACCTCAAAATTGGTTCCTCTGCGGAGTTTTCGCAGGTTGTCTCCGGCGCAAGCCGGGCCGGAACCAAGCGCGTGGTTGCTTATTATTCGCGCGCCTGCGAGGAGCGGGAGCCTCAGGTGAGCTTTGGTGGGCCGCATTTTGGGCTCATCGTGTCTAAAGCCGTCGGGAATGCTGTGATTCGTCACCGCGTCGCCCGGCGGCTGCGGCATATCTGTGCCGAGCTCGCCAACGAGCTCGATCGCACGGACCGAGTGGTCATCCGAGCGCTGCCTGCCAGCGCCGATGCCCCCGCAGGGAAATTAGAGGACGATGTTAGACGAGCACTCGCACGCAGTCGACGACGCTTCGCCGAGCGCACCGCACAGTCCCACTAGGCCCACTCGGCGTGGCCCGCTGACCGCGGTGTTGGTCGGTGCGGTGCGGCTGTACCAGAAGTATCTTTCTGGACTCAAAAGCGGCCCGAGCTGCCGCTTCGAACCGAGTTGCAGCGCCTACGCGCTGGGCAGCTTGCAGCGCTTTGGGGCGTTGCGTGGGGTGCTGCTCACCGTGATTCGTCTGAGTAAGTGTGGTCCTTGGCATCCGGGCGGCTATGACCCCGTGCCCCCAGTGCAGAGAAAATGATGGAATAATACACGCATATGTGCCGCCGGTGGCGGCGCGAGCGAACACCCCATGTGGCTGTAGTTTTTCTGCGGCACGACGCAGGCGCCGAGCGGCGCGCTGCTGAACCCTGAACGATGATCACACCACGTAGCAGCTAAAGGAGCATTCAGAACGCCGTGCTGGATCCTATTTATTATGCAATTTCTGCCATCTTGTGGTTTTGGCACAAGGTGGTCAGTTATGTCCTCGACCCCGACTCGGGTGTGTCCTGGGTGCTCGCCATCGTTCTTCTGACGGTGACCATCCGTGCCTTCCTCGTCAGGCCCATGCTCAAGCAGATGCGCTCGACGCTGAAGATGCAAGAGATGCAGCCGAAGATGCAGGCCATCCGCGAGAAGTACAAGAACGACCAAGCCAAGATGATGGAGGAGTCGCGCAAGCTGCAGAAGGAGATGGGTGTCAACCCCATCGCCGGCTGTATCCCGCTGCTCGTGCAGATGCCGGTGTTCATCGGCCTGTTCCACGTGCTGCGTTCCTTCAACCGCACCGGTACCGGAGGCACCCAGCTGGGCCTGTCCATTGAGGTCAACCGCAATACGCCGAACTACATCTTCGGCGTCGATGAGGTGCAGTCTTTCCTCGATGCTCGTATCTTCGGAGTGCCGCTGTCCTCCTATATCTCCATGCCCAATGAGATGTTCGGCGCCTTCGGCACCGTGGACTTCACCCGCGCCAAGATCATTGCCGTCGCCGCACCGCTGATTCTCATCGTGGTCTTCGCAACCCACATGAACGCCCGCCTGTCGATCTCCCGCCAGGAGGAGCGCCGCCGGTCCGGCAAGACCAAGGCCCCGCAGAATGACATGATGGCCACCCAGATGCAGATGATGAACAAGATGATGCTCTGGTTCATGCCCGGCATCATCCTTTTCACTGGTGTCTTCTGGCACATCGGTCTGCTCTTCTACATGGCATCGAACAACGTGTGGACCTTCTTCCAGCAGCGCTGGATCTTTGCCAAGGTCGACGCCGAGGAGGAAGAAGAGCTCGCCCGCAAGCGCGAAGCGAAGCGCACCACTGCTCCTCGCCCTGGCCAGAAGCCGAAGAACCCGAAGAAGGGCACTAACTCTTAAACGCGCTCAAGCGTCCTAGAGTTCAGCGACCTAGTAAGCCCCCGCGGCCCAGCATCCTCCTCGCAGAGATGCTGGGCCGCGATGCATATTCCCCCTTGGGAAAGGCCGCATAGGGCAACGTATAGTGATGAATACAGTGCAGTCTGGCTGGGCAGGAGATACAGCCAGCGCCGAGGATGAGGAAAGGGATGTTTCACGTGAAACCAGAGTCGGAGGGCGAGCTGAATACAGAGATGGCTCCGCCGCCTGCGAGCGCGGCTGCCGTCTTTGGCGAGCGTCTCGATCTCGCTGTGCGCTATCACGCCTCGCTCGCCACCACCGGCACCCAGCGCGGCTTCATCGGCCCCCGCGAGATCCCCCGGCTTTGGGAGCGGCATATCCTCAACTGCGCGGTGGTCACCGAAGCCATCCCGGCCGATGCGCGTCGCGTGGCCGATATCGGCTCCGGTGCGGGCCTGCCCGGCATTCCGGTGGCCATCGCCCGCCCCGATCTCTCCATCACCCTCATTGAGCCGCTGCTCAAGCGCTCCACTTATCTGCGGGAAGTGGTCGAGGAGCTGGAATTGGAGAACGTCACGGTCGTGCGCGGCCGCGCCGAAGAAAAGACCGTGCGCGCTGAGGTTGGCCGCTTTGATGTGGTGACCTCGCGGGCGGTGGCCCCCTTGGGCAAGCTCGCCCGGTGGTGTATGCCGCTGGTGCGCCCGAATGGGAAAATGATTGCCCTCAAAGGCTCGAGTGTGCACGAAGAATGGGAACGCGATCACGCCACTATCGCCAAGGCCGGCGGCGGATTGGGCACAATCATGACCGTCGGTGAGGGTGTGCTGGAGCAGCCCACCACGGTGATCAGTATCCCGCGCCGCCGCTAGAAGTTGGTGTGGGTGCGTCGGCCTCTTACCCCATTGGTTGGTGACACAGTGAGGCACTAGGCTAGAGGCCTAGGTGTGTGCGCCAAGAGGGTGGCGTCGATTAAGCATGATGGCCATGCTCCGGGCAGCGCACGCGGTAGTCTCATAGGCCAGCCATAGAGGGGATAGATCAGCGAGCATGCATGAAACTACGTGGGACGACACACCCATTGCCGCTGCGGCACAGCGGGCGGCGCAGGTGCGCACCCCGAATGCGCTGAAGCTGCCTCGACCCGAGCGGCCGCGCATCGTGACGATTGCGAATCAAAAGGGCGGGGTGGGTAAGACCACCAGTTCCGTCAATCTTGCCGCGGGTCTCGCGATTTGCGGGCTCCGAGTGCTGGTGATTGACCTCGACCCGCAGGGCAATGCCTCCACCGCGCTCGGCGTGGAGCATCGCGCCGGCACCGTCTCCAGCTATGAGCTGCTCCTCGGCGAAACTACCGCCGAGGAAGCGATGCAGAGCTGTGACTTCTCGGAGAATCTCTTCTGCATTCCCGCCACGATCGATCTGGCGGGTTCGGAGATCGAGCTGGTGTCCATGGTGCGCCGCGAATATCGCCTGGCAGATGCCATTAATGAGGACTTCCTCGCCGAGCACGATTTGGACTATGTACTCATCGACTGCCCGCCCTCGCTGGGCTTGCTCACGATTAACGCCATGACCGCCGTCAACGAGGTGATCATTCCGATTCAGTGCGAGTACTACGCGCTGGAGGGCGTGGGCCAGCTGCTCAATAACATCTCCATGATCAGCACCCACCTCAACCCCGATCTGCATATCTCCGCCATCCTGCTCACCATGTATGACGGCCGCACCAAGCTGGCCGAGCAGGTCAGCAGCGAGGTGCGCAATCACTTCGGCGAGGTCGTGCTCAACACGGTGATCCCGCGCAGCGTGAAGGTCTCCGAGGCGCCAGGCTATAGCCAGACAGTGCTGGAATATGATCCCGGCTCGCGCGGCGCTATGGCCTATCTGGATGCGGCACGGGAGCTGAATAATCGGGGCGACTACCCCGCCACCGAGGAGTCCTCCCCTATTGGCCAAGCCCCATCCGGCGATGAGGATTGACGGAAACATGCCCAGGAAAGATACTGGGAGCGAGCGGGGCGATCGTCTCGATCGCAGGCGCTTAAGCGCCCCTGCAGCGCCCACGCGGAACGCAAACGAAGGATGTTGAGCAACCATGGCGAATGAAACTCGTAAAGGCGGTCTCGGCCGCGGTCTCGCGGCCCTGATCCCCGATGGCTCCGCCAAGCCGCGGCTGGGCAATAATGCCGCGAGCATCGTTCTGGGCGAGTCCTCTCGCGAGCGCGGGGCGGCCGGCAACCAGGGCGCACGCGGCAATCAGGGCGGTTCCCAGGGCCATTCCCAGGGCCATTCCCAGGGCGTGGCGCAGGGCGGCACCGGCCAGGGTCGCCAGCGCAGCCAGAAAGGCGTGCAGCGCAGCCGCCCCGAGAATATCCACGAGGACTACTCCACCCCGATGGGTGCGACGTACCGGGAGATCCCCATTGGGCTGATCGAGCCCAATGAGAAGCAGCCCCGCGAGGTCTTTGATGAGCAGGCCATGGCCGAACTCACCCACTCCATCAAGGAGTTTGGCCTCATGCAGCCCATCGTGGTGCGCGAGGTAGCCGAGGGCTATGAGCTCATCATGGGCGAGCGCCGCTGGCGCGCGGCCACCAAGGCCGGCATGCAGGAAATCCCCGCGATCGTCCGCGAGACCGAGGATTCCACGATGCTGCGCGATGCGCTGCTGGAAAATATCCACCGCGTGCAGCTCAACCCGCTGGAAGAAGCCGCCGCCTATCAGCAGCTGCTGGAGGAGTTCGGTGTCACCCAAGCGGAACTGGCCGATAAGCTGGGCCGCTCTCGGCCGGTGATTACCAATATGATCCGGCTGCTCGCCCTGCCTGTGTCGGTGCAGCGCACGGTGGCTGCCGGGGTGCTGAGCGCGGGCCATGCCCGCGCTCTGCTGGGCGTGAAGGTGGGCGAAGAGGCCCAAGAAAAGCTCGCCAAGCGGATCGTGGCCGAGGGCTTGAGTGTGCGCGCCACCGAAGAGGCCGTCACCCTGCTGAACCGCGGTGGGAATGCGGATAAGCCCGCGCCCCGCGAGAAGGCCCCGCAGCCGGAATACCTCACTCACGCGGCCGAATCCCTAGCCGATAGCTTGGACACCAAGGTGACCGTGCAGGCTGGGAAGAAGAAGGGCAAGATCATCGTGGAGTTCGCGGGCCGCGAGGATTTCGAGCGTATCGTCGAGCTCCTCGAGCGCTAATCCAGGTGCACGCTACCGGCCGGGGATCACAATGGGCGCCGATCACATCCAGCTGCTGCGGCTCGATCCGCGTGGCCTGAAGCATGTGCACCCGCAGGCGCGCCGCAGCATCTTCTGGGAAGTTGCGGCCGCCGATGAGGCCCTCATCCGCGATAGCGCCTTAGAAAAAGAGGCGTGGATCGTTCATGCCGCCACCACCCTCGGGGTGTGCGGCTTCAACCTCATTACCCCCACAGAGACTCTCGGCACCATCCTCTTCTGCCCGCCCGCGCTCGCCGGCGGCGTCTCCCGCCTCCCCAGCGGCCCGGTCCCCCGCCGCGCCATGCTGCTCAGCTCCTTATTTCGTACCCCACAGCTGGGCACTGCGCCGGTGCTTATCGACGCCGCCCTCATGCACCTCAGCCGCCACGGCATAGAGACAGTGCAGGCCTTCGGCTGGCGCGTCAGCGGCCGAGAGGAACTGGACTGGGTGCCCGAGCGTATCGGTTTGATGAGCGAAGAAGAGCTGCGGGCCGCGGGCTTTGAGGTGGTGCGCGAGCACCCTGTGGTGCCCCGGCTAGAAATAACATTGCCGCCAGACTCCTCAGTGCTGGCGGCGGCGGCCATGGACACCCTCAGCGCGGAGCTACGCTGCTAGGAAGGTATCGGCTTAGCAGTTTTCCTGCTCGAGCAGTTCCGCGAAATTGTAGGTGCCGGTGGGCTGATCATCGGCATCCATGAGGTAGAGGCGCTTAACGGCCACCACGATGGCCTCGGCGATATCATCGCGCACCATCGGGTCGGTCAGCTTCGCCACGTCCGCATCGTTGGTGAGATAGCCGGTGACGACCTCCACGGTGGGCATCTGGGTCAGGCGCAGCAGCTCCCAGGTGCGGCCGTGATTACCGCAGTTGATCATCTGGGTGCGGGCAACGATCTCTCGCTGGATGAAGCCGGAGAGCTTCTCCCCTGTCAGCGAGGAGGAGCCGAGGGCGGAGCCGAAGTAGAACGTGGCCACACCGGAGGCTTTGTCATTCTTGTAGCGATCGGCTTGGAGGCAGATCATGAGATCCGCACCAAAGGCGTTGGCCACATCGGCGCGGGACTCCGCGGAGGAGTTATCCCCGCGTGGGCGGGACAAGATGGTCTCCATACCGGCGGCGATCATGCGGCCCTCGAGGCGGGTGGCGATATCCCAGAGGATTTCCTCCTCCGTGATGGCACCATAGGTGCCCACGACCGTCATGCCCTGGTCCTTGCCGCCGAGGCCCGGGTCGATCACGACCCGCTTGCCGGCGAGACGTGGCCCTGCACGGCGAATCTGCTCATCCTCGCGGATCGCCTGCGGGCAGCCGCCCGTGATGCGTAGTCCTAGTCGGCTGAGCGCCTTGATGGTCTTGGGCCCGCAGATGCCATCGGTCTCCAGACCGTAGTTGAGCTGGTAGTTTTTCACCGCATCAAAGGAGTTGGGCCCATAGCGGCCGTCGATGCGGTCGGTGTAGAAGCCGAGTTCCTGGAGCTGGGTCTGCAGCTGCACCACGTCATCTCCCACCAAGGTGTTATTCGGCTGGTACTGCAGCACGCGGGCTCCCAAGGTATAGGAGGCCTCGCGGAGGGCACGGAGCGTGATTTCACCGATAAAGCCATCAGCGATGATGCCGCGGGATTGTTGGAAGCCGCGAACGACCTCGGCAAGAGCGGTATCGAATAGCGTGTCGGTTGCTGCATAGCTATCGAAGTCATCGGAAGATCCGTCTGCGGATTCGTCGACGGAAAG
Source organism: Corynebacterium sp. 11A (assembly GCF_008930935.1). NCBI lineage: Bacteria > Bacillati > Actinomycetota > Actinomycetes > Mycobacteriales > Corynebacteriaceae > Corynebacterium > Corynebacterium sp. 11A. Next base: position 59,175 of record NZ_PQMR01000005.1, on the reverse strand, counting down.
CAGCCCAAGACGAGCAAGGCTCTTCCGTACTTCCGCTACGCGCGGGCTACGGTCACCAACCCGCAACACGTCCACCACCGAGGTCCCTTCTACATTGATTGCAGCCGCGCTGCGCGGCTTTTCTAGTGCGCAGCACGACACCTGATATCTCAGCGTGTCACTATTCTAGGCGCGGGCGGCCCGCTAAACGAAAGTTGCTGAGAAAGGCACTTTCACGCTGTCGTTTTAACCTTACCAGTTACGCAAGTGACGCAAGTTTTTCCACGTATTCGCGCTTCGGTCGCACGCCCGTGTACTCAGCGACCTTCTCTCCGCCTTGGAAGATCAAAACGGTGGGAATGGACATAATCTGAAACATCGCGCCCAAGCTGCGCTCTGCATCCACATCCACCTTGGCCACTACCGCAGTATCGCCGACCTCCTCGGCAACCTGCTCGATCACAGGCGCGAGCTTCTTGCAGGGGCCGCACCATTCGGCCCAGAAATCCACCAAGACCGGTTTCTCGGACTCGATCACGGTGGACTTAAACGTATCGCTGGTGAGGTTGATGATCTCAGACATGGGGGTCTCCTTGGAGAATGAATGAAGGGCGGGGTTTAGTGCAGCGTGTCTTCCAGTTCGCCCAGATAGTGCTGGGCGTCGATGGCGGCGCGGCAGCCGGTGCCGGCGGCGGTGATGGCCTGCTGGTAGTGATTATCTACGAGGTCGCCGACGGCGAAGACCCCGGGCACGCTGGTGCGGGTGGAGGGCTCCTGAACGCGCACGTGTTTGGTGTCGGTGAGTTCCACCTGACCAGCGGCAATATCCGAGCGCGGATCGGCGCCAATGGCCACGAACATCGCGGCCACCGCCAGCTCGGAGGTTTCACCGGTGACGGTATCTCGCAGCAGCAGCGAAGACACCTTGGACTCGCCGCGCACCTCCTCGACCACCTTGTTCACCATGAACTCGATCTTCTCGTTATTCTTGGCGCGCTCCAGCATGATCTTGGAGGCGCGGAACTCCTCGCGGCGGTGGATGATGGTGACCTTGGAGGCGAAGGTGGTGAGGAAGGTGGCCTCCTCCATAGCGGAGTCGCCGCCGCCCACAACGGCAATCTCGGCGTCCTTGAAGAAGAACCCATCGCAGGTGGCGCAGGCGGAGACACCGCGCCCCAGCAGCTCCTTCTCCCCGGGCACGCCCACATAGCGTGGAGCGGAACCCATCGCCAAGATCACGCTGCGGGCCCGAAACTCCTCTTCACCGACGCGCACGATCTTCACCTCACCGCTGAGATCTGCCGAATCCACCATCTCCATGCGCAGATCAGCGCCGAAGCGCTCTGCCTGGGAGCGCATCTGCTCCATCAACTCAGGCCCCATGATGCCCTCGGCGAAGCCGGGGAAATTTTCCACCTCGGTGGTGGTCATCAACGAGCCGCCGTACTCATAGCCCTCAAAGACCAGTGGCTTGAGCTCGGCGCGTGCGGCATAGATGGCGGCGGTATAGCCTGCCGGGCCGGAACCGATGATGATGACGTCGTGGATCGTGTCGCTCACTGTGAGATGCGTCCTTTACTGTGTGATTCTGCGGCTAAAGTCTGCGGCAGCGGTGGCCGCCGATCGAGCGGCCCTAGCTGCGCGTCAGTGTCTACCTCTGCCACCCTACCCAACCGGTGGGAAAGGCTTCAGTACGCGGGGCGTCCCGCTCGTGCCTTGGTATAACACCGTGCCGGTGTCGAGCATTCCCGCGCGCCGGTATGGCGGCGAGGTGGCGTCGATAAGCCTTGCGGCGGCTAGTTCGCCCCAGCGAGCAGATCCGCGATCTCTGCCGGGTCGCTGTAGAGCTGCTGCAGCTTGGTGCGGGCCCGTGCCCGCCGCGATTTCACCGTGCCCACGGCTACGCCCTGGTACTCGGCCACCCACTCCACGGTGTAGCCGGCGATATCGATGAGATAGAGCGCCTCCCGCTGTTCTGGGGAGAGCGTCCGCATGATCGCCTGCAGCGCCAGTCGCGAGAGCTCGCTGATGAAGGGATCGTGGCTGTGCTGGTAGGCAATGGCACGGGAATGGGTGTCATCGTCCATCACCGCCAGCTCGTGGCGCTGGTGTGGGCGCCGATTGGTGAAGTCATAGCCGGTATTCGACACCAGCTTGTGCAGCCAGGTGGACAGGGTGGCCTCGGCGCGAAAGGTGTGCATCCGCTGCGAGGCCTTGAGCAAGGCTTCTTGGACGATATCCCAGGCGTCGTGCTCGGTGCGGCTATAGCGGCGGGCGGTGAGAAAGAGCGTGGTGTGGTGCTGTCGCACGATGCGGCGAAAAGCCTTCTCATCCCCGGCCAGATGCTGGCTCACCAGCTCCACGTCGGCGCGGCCGCTCTCCCCCCGTGTGCGATGTGTGGACTGAATATCGGTTGGCATCGGTGTGTTCATGATCTTCTCCCCCAGATGAACGATGAACAGTAGAAGCGGTTAGATTCTTAGCGCGCGGTGCTGCGCGCAGATGTAGTGTGCGAAAAATAGATAGCTAAGCAAAAGGTCCGGTGCACATCACGGTGTGCACCGGACCTATATAGGGGGATAGAGCTGAGCTAGAGGGTCATATCTTGGGCTAAGGCTAGCCTGTACCGCTGCGTGACGACGCTACTCTGCACTTTTCTCCTTCACGGTATCCACGATCCCCTTGACGCGGATTTCCTGGATATCTGCGGGCTTCGGAGACTGCGCGCTGCCCGAGGGCATCGGTAGCCGCTCGATCCACACCACCATGCCGCGATAATAGGTGGGATCCTCGTTCGTTGTGAGCTTCGGGAGCGTCACCACCGTGGAGCCCGTGCGCAGCACCGCGCGGCCGAGTTCGGTGAGCTGATCGCGGGAGTCCACCTCATCGGAGTCCGCGGTGAATCCCAGGATGCTCACGGTGGTGCCACCGGTCTCGGCGAGGAACTCCACCTCCGCCGGGGAGGCCGGCTGGGCGAAGTCGATCTTTAAGCCCACCCCATTTTTGATCTCCTCGCGCTCGCCAAACTGGGCGCGATAATCATCGGTGCGCCAGCGGGTGGACACATCGCCGTCGATCACCAGCTCCGCCAGCTGCGGATTATCCGGCCACTCGGCGGGGCGGGTGGCGGGATCGCCTGGCTCCCATTCCTCGGCGCGGGTGAGCTTCACCTTGGTGGCTTTGAGCACCTTCTCCGGTGCGCCAGAAATGGAGTCCGAGTTCACTGGGCTATCGGCGCGGTTGCCGCCGACAATGCCGAGCAGATAGACGCTGGAGGCCGCCACCAGCACCACCAAGCCCACCGTGGCGATAGAGACCAGGGTGAGGCCGGCGCGGGTATATCCCTTGGAGCCGAAGCCCGGCGAGGAGGTGGGATCGGGCGCGGCATCCGCGGCCACCTCGAGGTAGTGTTCGGGATGATCCGAGCCCATACCGAACTCGTAAAGGTCAGCGGCCATCACCCGGGGGTTCACCGTGTCGGCATCATAGAGCTGAGAGGTGAGATACTTCAGATCCCGGCCGGCGCCCTCATCCTCCACGAGCTGCTCCACGGCCTTGGCAATATAGCGCAGATCTTGGGCATAATCGTTGCTCTCCAACACCGCTGGGAAGGCGAGCACGGCCCGGCCATCGGTGTTTACACGGATGCGATCAAAGTGGTCGAAGCCAAGCGAGATACCGGTCTCCTCGGCCGTGGCGGCGGCGTCGAGAAGCGAACTCATGGCATAGGCCACCGCGCGCGGATTGGCGCCGGTGAAACGCTGGCGCTGAGAGCCGGACTGGGCGCCGATGGTGAGCGAGTTCAAGGCGGTGCCCTCCACCCAGTCCGCCACCACGAGGCAGCCCGCGCGATAGGGCAACACGTGGATATTATCGGCGATCGCCGGATGGTTGAGCTCCGCGAGGGCACGGGTGGTGCGGGTGATCTCAGCGGCGCGCTGGGCGGCCGTGGCGGGGCTGACAGGAGCCGCGGGGATCTGCATGCCTTGGGTGTCCACGAACACGAGCGCCACCTGCTGGCCGGTGCGTTGATCGCGGGCGTGCCAGAAGCGAGCGCCCGGGACGCGACCATAATCCCGCAGGAGGCGGTAGCGGCCATTGGCCACAGCGGCACCCGGGACCAGGCGCGGGATGCGCACCTCGCCGGCCGACATCGGCGGCGGCACCGGGGAGGCAGTAAAGGGCTCCACGGTGACCAGCTGGGTGGATAGCTCGGCGGTGGTGGCGGCGGGCAGCCCCTCGTTCGCCGAGTCCTCCTCGTCCGCCTGCGGGGCGCGGAGCATGCGGTTGAGCACCGGCACCCGGCTGAGCTGGCGGGCGAAGGCACTGACCTCGGGCAGTCCCGAGCGGGAGAGCACGATGGCGGTGACGATGAGGAATACGGTGCCGGTGATCGCGGTGCGTAGCATGATCACCACCGAGGAGGCCGCGCCGAAGAAGGTCAGCTGCAGCAGCCAGTCCATAACGAGGCCCACGCCGGCGCCCACCAGCGAGGCGCCAATCACCCACAAGGTGGAGGTGATGATTTCCTTGCCGCGCAGCGATCCCAGTTTGCGGCGCAGGAGGAACACACCGATCACCGCGCCGCTGACAAAACCAAAGCCATTGGCGGCGCCGAGCAGAATCACCACGCGCGAGGAGGAGGTAGCCACAAAGGGGGCGGCCGCCGAGAGCAGGATCTTCACCGTGGTGATACCTGCGATGATGAAGGTGGGCGTCCACGCCTCCTCGCGGGCATAGAACACGCGCAGGTGCAGCAGCACCAAGGCGTAGGGAATGAGGGTAAAGGCTGAGAAGCTCAGGGTCCAACCCAAGATATCGGCCTCGGAGGGAGTGAATTGGCCATAAGCGAAGAGCGCATTGGCGATGTTGGTGCCAAAGGCCATGAAGAACACGATCACCGGGATCAAGGCGGCGAAGGTGAGCTTGGAGGCCCACGTGAGATCCCGCACCACGGCCTGATCATCGCCCTCGGCGGCGTTGCGCGACAGCCGCGGCATGATAGCGGTCAAGAGGGTGACACCGATGACGCCATAGGGCACCTGCAGCAGCAGCCAGGCCTGCTGATAAATCAGCGGGGCGCGGGCATCGGCATTGGAGGCGATGCGGGTGGTCACGATGTAGCCCAGCTGCGAAATGGCCACATAGATAACGATGGCGATGGCCATCCCAGCGAACTCTTTGAGCCGATCATCGATGCCCCAGAGCGGGCGCAGATCGATGCCCTTTTTCCGCAGCGGCGGTACCAGCAGTAGCGCCTGCACCACCACACCCATGGTGGTGCCCAGACCCAGCAGCAGCACGTGCGGGTCTGTCACCGAGGCCTGTTCGGCGGGATCCAGCGCCCCCGGCACCATCCAGTAGAGGGCGAAGGTGGCCAGACACACCACGTTGTTCCACACCGGCGCCCACGCCCCTGGACGAAACACGCCCTTGGTGTTGAGCACCGCCATGAACAGCGAGAAGATGCCGTAGAAGAGAATCTGTGGCAGCACCAAATAGGCGAAAGAGGTGGCCTGAATGATATTGACCTTGCCCTCATCGTCAATGGTGAGTCGCGTCAGCAAGGGCGCGGTGAGCACCGCGAGCGTGGTGACGACGATGAGCAGTGTCAGCGCCAGGGTGAACAGCCGCCGAATGAAGGCCGCTCCCCTATCCGGATCTTCCTTCTCGGCGCGCACCAGCACCGGCACCACCAAGGAGGTGAGCACGGCGCCGAGCACAATCTCGGTAACGAGATTGGGCAGCGTATTGGCCACGGTGAAGGCCGAGCCCACCGCCGAGCCGAGGGTGGCGCCGATGGCGAGGTTGCGGAGAAAGCCGGTGATACGGCTAATCAGGGTGGCAATGGCCATGGAGCCACCGGCGCGCACCACATCGGAGTCGCTGGTGGTTCCCTGCTCCTCCTCCTTGGTGGCCACCGGGGAGGACGTTCCGGCCGCGGTGACGGGCTCCTGCTGCGCCTCATAGAGCGCCTGGGCCGGTTCGGCGGCCAGCTGCGAGTGATCGCTGTGCTGGCTCTCCAGCCGCTGCTTCCGCTTTTCCTGAACGCTAGGTCTGGATTCGGGGAGCGGCGCGGGCGGCGCCGGCGGTACGATGCGGCCGCGTAAGCCGGGCCGCTGGCCCGCTGCTGGCGTGTGCTTGTCTGTCACTTCTCAACCACGTTTCGTCTTCTAGCTGTCCCTCGATCGGCGCGAGGAGCGGCTCTCATCCCCCGGTGTTCTCGGCGGCGGGGTTCGTCTCGGTCTGCGTTGTCTGCTGCGGGGTGGCCCAGGCGGGTCATCCCCGGGACTCGGCCCTGGGTGGTGGTGAGCATGATGACGCGGCAGATGCTGGGTGCGTCGCGCCGCCTCCTGGCGGCCCCGCCTATCCACGTCCCTGCGGTGGTGGCGCTGCTGGTTGTCGGTGCTGGCGGCCTCAGCGCGGGCCATGGCCCGCGCCGCCGCGGTACGCGGCTGGCGCGCCGATCGGGCGCGGCGACGCTTATTCGTGCGCAGCGCTATCAGCCCCACGAGCATCACCAAGAGCACCCCAGCGAGCCAGCGGTTGATGGTGGTGCCGCGGGTCTGCACCGAGATATCGACGGGATTACTGATCAAGGTGTCAGTGGGGGTGAGCAGGAAGAGTTCGAGATCCGTGCGCTGGTCATCGTCGGGGATCATGGCCGTCAGTTCCGTGGTGATGGAACCCTTGGCGGGGATGCGCAGCTGCGTGGGCAGCTCTAATCTCACATTCTCTGGAGCGGAATAGCCGATATGGGAATCCACCGGCAGCGGCAGGCCATTGCGGGCCACGATCAACAGCGGCGAGGAGTTGCTGGTGCGGGTGTAGACGTTGCCCGGTGGCAGCAGGGCCACGGCATCGCGCAATTCCATGAGCATCGCCCGGTTGCCCGTGATGCCGCGATCTGCGCGCTCGGTGGCGGCGGTATGGCGGCGCAGAGTATCGCGTTCGGTGCGGCTCAAGGCGCGCAGAATGCCTTGGCGTAGCGGCGCAGAAAAACCATAGGGGGTGAGCGCGATATTGGGATCGCGCACCATGAGGCGAGTGACCTCGTCGGTATAGCGCAGCTGCTGGCTGGTGGTGATGATCTCGCGGTCGCTCATTGCCGCCGGATCCACCACCTCCCGTGCCCCGGTCGGGGCGGCGGCGGTAGCCAGATAGTCCGTGATAGCCATGGGCGCGCTGATCCGCGCATTGAGCACAAACTGGGCGCTATCCAAGAGGCTATCGGCATCATTGCTGCTCAACTGCGCCGGAGGGAGCACCAGCAGCGGCTCTCCCGCCTGATAGGCGTTCATTGCGGCGAGCTCGAGGGCGGCCGCGGCGCTCTGGCGGCGGGCTGGGGTGGAGTCCAGGGTGTAATCGAAGCGGTAGCGCGGATCCGAATAGGCCGTGGTAACTGGGGCGCTGCCCATACGCGCCACGAGCGTGGCCAGGCCAGAGTTATAGCCCACCGGATGGATCCGCTCCCCCGCGGGTGCCGCGGTGGAATCTGCGAGCAGCACCTCGGCGCGGCCCAGAGTGGGATCGGGGACCTGCTCTTCCTGCGGGGCCTCGTCTTGGGTGAGCACATCTGGGGCTTCGTCATAGACATTCTGCTGGCCGCCCTGCCGCCGCTGCCGCACCCACGCCTCGTCGGGAGTGAGTCCTGAGGAGGCGGTGTGGATCACGCTCTCGGCGCGATCCGTCATATAGCCGGCAGTGGGGATCACCACCGAGCTAGTTACCGGCCGGTCGAGGATCTCCTCCACCGTCAGCCGGCCGCGGGTGACGGCCTCGCGGGCCAGCCACTGATTACCGGTGGACGCCACCGCATTGAGGTCGGCATTCGCCCAGGGCAGCGCCACCACGCAGTGATTCTCGGCGGCGCGGTGGAGCTTCGCGATCCACTCCCCCGCCACCACGGGGCTCGAACCCGCTGCAGACAGGCTCTCCTCGGAGGGGGTATCCCAACGGTCCCGCAGCCGCGCCGCCGGCGCCACCGGAGAGGGCCTGCTATCGGAGACGCGATACCCATCGCTCATGCGATCCACCGCGGCGAGCAGCTGCGGATCCACCGCCAGGCAGGTGGCATCCTGCAGCGCCGCATTGTTCGAGGTGCGCTCGATATAGGTATCGAGGAGCTGATCGAGGCGCCCACCCGAGACGATCGTGGAGGCTAGCTCATCATCACGCAGATACAAGGTCGGCTGGGCGGGAGCCTCCCCCGTTTCGCCCGGGGTGATGTCTGTGGAGGCGGTAATCGGCAGCAGCATGGTCAGGCCACTCGGCGGGGCCGGCTCCTCTGCATCAGGAGGAGACTGTTCCTGCGGGGCGGCGTCGACAAGCGCCGAGGCAGGGCTGAGCGGATCGGTGGGCACAAGAAAACGTTCCGTGGTGGAACTCGCCCCCGCTGGCCCCGTGGCCCCCACCCAGATCAGGAAGGGATAGACGCCGGGCCGGATCCGATCCGCGCTGGCGCCCGGGGTGACGGTGAGCGTGAGTTCGCGCTTCTCGCCGGCGTCGATGCGCAGATCCTCCTCCCCGGTGAGGGAATAAGGATAGGCCTCAAGGCCCACCGTCATCATGGTGGCGGCGTGCTCGGGGTCAGTCGTGGCGTCTCCTCGATAGAGCGTGAGCGAGACGTCCGAGATCGAGGTATCCGCGGTATTGGTGATGCTCACCCGCACCCGAAAAGGGCGCGTGGGATCCCAATGGGACTGCTCCAGCGGGGAGATCTCCACCCGCAGCGGCGAGGCCTTATCCTCGGCGCGAATATAGGGATTGACCCATTGTTGCGCTACCTGGGGATCGCTCGGGTCGAGCACCACCGGAAAAGCCGCAGCCTGCGGGGCAAGGGCGGGCGGCGTCGTGGCGGCCACCGCTGCTGCCACCACAGACGCGGCTAGACGACGCGTACGACTCACCGTGGTGTTGTCCTTCCCTCGGCGTGCATGCGCACCGCGCATTCCCGCATCAGAGAATGGGCCGTGCGCGCCAACTTGCGCTCATCGGCATAGGCCAAGCGTTCGATCAGAGAATTCGCTGGTACCCACGATACCTCGGTGACCTCGGGGTCATCATCGTTTAAATCCCCGTCCAGATAGGCCAAAAGATGATGGTGCACCGTCTTATGGATGCGCGTGCCATCGGAGACAAACCAATAATCAATCACCCCTAGCTCGCCCAAAACCTCGCCCTTGATGCCGGTTTCCTCCCACACCTCGCGTTCCGCAGTGGCGGTATGGGCCTCGCCATTTTCCACATGGCCCTTCGGCATCGACCACAACAGACGGCCGCGGCGATCCACGCGGCCAATCAACGCCACATAGATACGGGACAGATCCACTGCGCCGTTCTCATCCACGGCCTCCGCCAGACCGGAGGCCACCAAGCCGCCCGCCGAGGTTTCAATAGAGGTGGGCATGGAGTGCTGTCCGCCTCGGCCCTTATCGCCGCGACGCGGGCGGTGCGCATTCTGCGGGCGCTGGTTTTTGCCCCGCTTCTGCTTCTTCTGGCCCTGCGCGCCACCGCGCCCCCCGCGCTTGGCGGACGTGCCGCGCCGTCGCCGCGAGGAGCCCTCGCCGGACTGGGTGGATGCCTCGCCCTCGTTCTCCGAGGTGTGGGGGCGGGAGCTGCGGTGGGCATTCTGCCGTCCCCCACGGCCGCCGCGCTGGCGCCGGCGTCGCCGCCCGCCCTCCGAGCCGGAGCGCGCAGAATTCGAACGCGAGGAACCGGAAGCCTCGGAGTTAGCCTCGCTACCTGCATCGGCAGGGGGCGGGGTGTGCGCTGGGGTGTGGGTGCGGCGCCGCGATCGACGGGTGGAGGCACCACGAGACCGGCCCCTCGTCGTGCTGGGGCTCGTGTTTCCGCTGGAACCGGAGCCTGCAGTGCTGCTAGACTCGCTTGTTCGCTGCGCCGAATTTTCGGCGTTGCTGCTCGTGGTACTCATTCCCTTGATCGTATCGTGACCAGCCGCCGGTTGGTACTTCGACATCACGAGTAGACTCATTACACACATACGGTGACGCCAGGAGGGGGTCGCCGCACTGTGCAAGGAATCGGAGGAGATTCATGTCCGATGCACTGCCGGGATTTAACCGGCTGCGCGAAATTGGCCACAGATTCGCAGATCTTGCAGCGCTTTTCGACGCTCACCAGCACCCGCTCTACCTCGTAGGCGGCAGTGTTCGTGACGCTTTTCTCGACCGCGGTGGCATGGACTATGACTTCACCACCTCGGCGCGCCCGGAGCTGATCATGCAGATACTGCAGTCCTATGCCCCGGCGGTATGGGACACCGGTATCGAATTCGGCACCGTGTCTGCAGAGAAAGACGACGCGCAGATCGAGATCACTACCTTCCGTAGTGATACTTACGATGGCAGCTCCCGCAACCCGGAGGTGCGCTTCGGCGATAGCCTCGAGGGCGATCTGGTGCGCCGCGACTTTAAGGTCAATGCCATGGCCGTGCGCATCACCCCCGGGGGGGACGTGGAGCTGCACGACCCCATGGAGGGGTTGAGCGACCTCCAGGCGGGGCTGCTCGATACCCCAGCCACCCCAGAGCAGTCCTTCCACGATGATCCGCTGCGTATGCTGCGTGCCGCCCGTTTCGTCTCCCAGCTGGAGTGCACGGTGGCGCCGCGAGTACAGCAGGCGATGACGGAGATGAGCGGCGAAATTACGCGCATCACCGCCGAGCGGGTGCAGATGGAGATGAGCAAACTCATGCTCGGCCGCGCCCCATGGGCCGGTATCGACGTGATGGTCGAGAGCGGACTGGCCGATCATGTGCTCCCCGAGGTTCCCGCGCTGCGTCTTACCCAGGACGAGCACAAACAGCACAAGGACGTCTACGTCCACTCGAAGCGGGTACTGCGTAATGTCACAGAGCACGAGGGCGATGACGGCCCCGACCTAGTGCTGCGCTGGGCGGCGCTCATGCACGATATCGGCAAGCCCGCGACCCGCGAGTTCCACGAGGGCGGTGCCGTGAGCTTCCACCAGCACGAGGTCGTGGGAGCGAAGATGGTGCGCCAGCGCCTGCGCGCCCTGAAGTATCCCAAGCAGGTGGTCAAGGACGTATCGCAGCTGGTGTTTTTGCACATGCGCTTCTATGGCTACAGCGATGCGCCGTGGTCCGACTCCGGGGTGCGTCGCTATGCCAATGACGCCGGTGAACTGCTGCCGCAGCTCAATAAGCTGGTGCGCTCGGATTGCACCACCCGCAATAAGCGCAAGTCCCAGCGGCTCAAGCGGGCCTATGATGAGCTGGAACAGCGCATCGCTGATCTCGCCGAGAAGGAAAACCTGGCCGCCGTCCGCCCGGATCTCAACGGCAACGACATCATGGAGATTCTCGAGCTCCCGCCCGGACCCGAGGTGGGCCGTGCGTGGTCATACTTGAAGGAGCTCCGATTGGATCAGGGCCCGATGGAGCGCGACGACGCCATCGCGGCACTACGCTCGTGGTGGCAGGAACAGAACTAAAGGACACACCGCCATGGAACAGTATTTCGGAGATAATCTCTTCAGCGCTATGGAACGCAATCCCATCGAGGTGGGCGCCGTGCTGGTGCAAGATCACGAATCTGAGTTCGGGCCGCATAAGCGCGATGCTCTGCTCGTGATCGAACACTCCGAACAACGCACGATGGCGCTGAGCTTGACAATGCCCTCCGAGATGGCGGTGGCTAATGTGCTGCCGGAGTGGTCCGATCTGCTCTGCACTCCCCCAGTGTTCTATGTCGGCGGCGCAACTAGCCCAGAAGGGGCCCTAGCCGTGGCCGTGCTCCGGCCTGGCGTAAAGGCCGAGAAGGGCGATTTCTGGGATGTGCTCAGCAATCGCATCGTGGTGCTCAATCTGCAGCATCCGCCGGAGGCCTTTGAACCCTATGTGGAAAGCGTGCGCTTTGTCGCCGGGCACAAGGTGTGGGAACCCGGTGAACTCGAGAAGGAGATCCAGCTCGGTCATTGGTTTGTCGCTCCAGCACTCCCCTCTGATGTCACTGCGGGACGTATGGTGGATGTTTGGGGCGATATCCTCAAGCGCCAAGACTTCCCGATGTCGGTATTTAGTACCTTCACCTCGGAGTACGAAGAGAATTAAAAAGGCCCGGATGTTTCACGTGAAACATCCGGGTTTTTCTTGTCTCGGAGTGGCTGCTCCGCGGCTACGAGGATCAGCGCTGCGACCAGTACTCCTCGAACTCTGCGGCAGTGAGCGGGCTGGCGACGATGTCTTCGAAGTTCCCATAGAGATTCGGGTGCGGTACCACCGGGTTCGGCGGAGCGTCCATGCCTTCAAGGGCGAAGCCGCCCTCGGCGGTGAGCACGGCGGAACCGGTGATCTCGTGGGTGCGATGGGAGCTATCCGCTGGGCCCTTGAGCTCGAGGACGCGCAGCATGCGGCACTGCTGGGTGTCGATTTCCTCCAGTTCCGCGACATGGGTGATCGCTTGGGCCTCGATGGCCATGCTGATGCGCACGTAGAGCGTCTGCGCGTCGCTGCCGCTCGGCTGTGGGCTGTGTCGGCTTTGCGAGCTCTGCGGGTGGGACATGGGGTGGAAACCTCCTCGATACGGGTGTGCGGACGGGGTTCTTAGCTGCTGTGCTGCCGAGTGCTCTCGGTGCTCTCGCCGCTGTCGTTCTCCTGCGAGCGGGCATAGCGGGCGGCCAGCCAGGAGCACATCATGAGCTGCACCTGATGGAAGATCATGAGCGGAACGATGAGCAAGCTTACTTCCACGGGGCCGAAGATCACAGCACCCATGGGTAGGCCCGTGGCAAGGGACTTCTTGGTGCCGCAGAACTGAATGGCCTTTTGATCCTGGGGATCAAAGCCGAGGCGCGCAGCGACCCAACGGGTAAGCCACAGCATGAAGGCCACCAGCACGATGGAGAAGCCGATGAGAAAGAGGATCTCCCCCACGTCCACGGTGTCCCAGATGCCGGAGACCATGCCCGCGGAGAAGGCCGAGTACACCACCATGGTGATGGAGCCGCGGTCGACGATCTTGGTGCCTGTGGCGGCGGCCCAGCGGCCGGTCCAATGCCGCGTGAGCTGTCCCGCCACGAAGGGCAGGAGAAGCTGCACGGCGATTTTGATGAATACCTCCGGCCCCACGGTGATACCTGTCCCCTGGGCCATGATGAGCATGACCAAAAGCGGGGTGAGGACCACGCCCAGCAGATTGGAGAGCGAGGCGCTGACGATCGCCCCAGCGACGTTGCCGCGGGCAATAGAGGTAAAGGCCACCGAGGACTGCACTGTGGAGGGCGTGAGCGTGAGATAGACGATGCCCAGATAGAGCCCGGTCGACAGTATCGCCTTGAGCGGGGTGAGGGCGATTCCGATGAGCGGAAAGACCACGAAGGTAAAGGCGAGGATCGTCAGGTGCAGCCGCCAGTGCTTCAATCCAGTCAGTGCTTCTCGCGGCGAGAGCCGCGCACCATAGAGGTAGAAGAGCAGGGCGATGGCGAGCTGAGTGGCCACGGAAAAGGCATCGGCAAACCACCCGCGGGCGGGTAGGACGATCGCCACAATGACCGCGCACAGAATGAGTACGATCAAAGGGTCTGGTGGTCGCAGAGTTAATCTCGAGCGCATGCCCTTCAGCTTAGTGCTGTCACCTCAGCCGTGGGGGCCGCTGTGCCGGGAGCTAGGTAGCAGGATGTCGTGGGGAGCACCAAGAAAATAAAACCCCTGTACATACCGGCTTGGTGTGGTCAGCCGTTGGGAGTGCCTACTATTGGTTGCCCCGATAGATGAGGGCTGGAACCTTTGGAATCGCCCGTCCTTGGGGCTTTCCAGTGGCATATGCGGAGCCGCGGAGTATTGTCACGTTATGAATAGTGCCCCTGTGCGTAGTATGCCCCAATTATAGCCCCTCGGGGCCGAAAAGAGCTAGAGAGGAGTGCCGTAGCACTCCCCTCCCCTAGCGTGAACTGCTTAGGAATTCTTGGCGGTGGCCGCCTTCATACGGGAGACAAACTCGCCGAGTTCCTTCTTCAGTGCCTCGAGATCCGTGATGCGGCGCGGCTCGGGGTGCTCGCCCTCGCAGTACTTCTCGATGATTGCAGCAATGGCGGAGCCGGTGATCGCCCCGGCGGCGCCGGCGGTAATGGCGTCCGAGACGTGCTCGGGGGTGGAGATGCCGAAACCCAAGAGCGAAGGAGCGCCGCCGAAGCGTTGAATATTCTTCACGATCTCCGGCAGGCCCCCGGTTTGAGATTCGGACTCGGCACCCGTTACGCCGAGGCGAGAGACGGTGTAGATATAGCCCTTGGACACGGCGGCGACGCGTTCCAGGGTCTCCTCATTCACATTCGGCGGTGCGATGAACACCGGATCCACCTGGTGCTGCTTGGCGGCGGCGATGAAGGGGGCGGACTCGCGCACCGGGATATCCGGAATAAGCACGGAATCGGCTCCCGCCTCGTGGATCTGGGAGTAGAAACTATCCAGACCAAGAGAAAACGCCACATTGCCATAGCAGAGCAGGCCCATGGGAATCTCGGGATAGCGGGCGCGGATGCGGCGAATGATATCGAGCGAGGCGGCGAAGTCCATGCCGGCGTCGAAAGCGCGGATATCGGCGGCCTGGATGGTGGGGCCATCGGCCACCGGATCGGAGAAGGGCACGCCCAGCTCGAGGGCATCGGCGCCGTTCTCGATGAGGGTGGTGATCAGCTCCACGTTGGTATCGGGGTCAGGATCGCCAAGCATGATGAAGGGGACGAAGGCACCCTCGCGCCGTTCATCCAAGCTGGCGAAGAGATCGTCATAGCGGGACATGCTTAGTTCTCCTTCAGGGTGTACTCGGGGTGCTCGGCCAGGGTGCGGCGCACATAGTCAATATCCTTATCGCCGCGGCCGGAGAGGGATACCAGAATGGTGATCTCCTCGTTGTTCTCGGCGGCGAGGGCGGCGCGCTTCAGGGCATAGGCCAGCGCGTGGGAGGACTCCAGCGCCGGCAGAATACCCTCATAGCGGGTCAGCAGCTGGAAGGCCTCGAGCGCCTCGGCGTCAGTGATGCCCACATAGGTGGCACGGCCGGAATGAGACAGGTGGGCGTGCTGAGGGCCGACGCCCGGATAGTCTAGGCCGGCAGAGATGGAATAGGACTCCTCTACCTGGCCCTCAGCGGTGCGCATGAGATAGGACTTCGCGCCGTGGAGAATACCGATTCGACCAGCGTTGATGGGAGCGCCACTCTTGCCGGAATCCAGACCGAAGCCGGCGGGCTCGGTGCCCACGAGCTCCACCGAGTCCTCCTCGATGAAGTCGGCGAAGATACCAATGGCATTGGAGCCGCCGCCCACGCAGGCGGTCACCACATCCGGCAGACCGCCGATGCGTTCCTGCATCTGCTTCTTGGCCTCGGTGGAGATGACGCGGTGAAATTCGCGGACGATCGTTGGGAAGGGATGGGGGCCGGCGGCGGTGCCGAGCAGATAGTGGGTGTCCTCGAAGGATTCCGTCCAATCGCGGAGCGCCTCGTTCACGGCGTCCTTCAGGGTGCCGGAACCAGAGTTCACGCTCACCACCTTGGCGCCCATCATTTCCATGCGGTAGACGTTCGGCTGCTGGCGCTCGACGTCCTTGGAGCCCATATAGATCACGCACTCGAGATCCAGCAGGGCGCAGGCGAGAGCAGTGGCGGTGCCGTGCTGGCCGGCGCCGGTCTCTGCGATCACGCGGTGCTTGCCCATGCGCTTGGCCAGCAGGGCCTGCCCGATCACCTGGTTGGTTTTATGAGCGCCGCCGTGCACCAAATCCTCACGTTTAAGGAAGATGCGCGCATGGCCCTTGCCCTGTCCCTCGAGGGGCAGGTTGGAGCATTCGGTAATCGGTGTCGGCCGGCCGAGATAATCGCGGAAATAGGTCGCGAGCTCCTCCATGAATGCCGGATCCTCCATGGCGTCCACGAAGGCCTGCTCGAGCTGATCGAGGGCGGGAATAAGGAGTTCCGGGACATATTGCCCGCCGAACTCGCCGAAATACGCGGGAAGGATGGTCTCCCGCTCTGTGTTCTGGGTGGTCTCTGTCATCGTTGATCGTGTCCTTGGTCGGTGATATCGGGGTGTTCTGCGGCCTCGCCCTGAGGGGCGGGAGGGGCAAAGTGGAAGTCCTTGATGGCGGCGAAGGCGCGGCGGATAGCGGCACTATTCTTTCGATACTGCCACGTTTCCCCGGCCGCGGAGCCATACTCCACGCCGCTATTGAGATCGACGCCGACGCAGCCAGTGCCCAGCGCCTCGTCGATATTCTCTGGGGATACTCCGCCTGCGATGAGGGCGCGGTTTTTGACGTTATCGGGGATGGTGGCCCAGTCGAAGCTCTCGCCGGTGCCTCCTTCGCCATTGTCCAGCACGAGCTTATCCACCAGTCCCCCGCTGGCATGCGCCTCGGCCATCCGTGCCCCGTGCTCGGAGCTCATAGAGATAGCCCGCCACACCTGGACCTCGGGGCCGACTTCAGCGCGCACGGCGGAGATCAGCTGCTTCTCCCCCTCCCAGGTATCGGAGAGCGGCGCATGGATCTGTACGGCGTAGACGCCACTATCGGCATAGTCCCGATAGCCGGAGCGCTGGCGCGAGACCGCCACATAGCGCAACCCGGGCTCCGCGGCCATGATGGCCGCCGATGTTTCACGTGAAACATAGCGGGGCGAGGCGTGCTCGAAGATCAGCCCGCCGTAGACGGCGCCGGCCGCACAGGCCGCTTGGGCGGCCGCTGGGGAACTCAGCCCGCAGACCTTATTCTCGCCGTAGATGAGGGCGCGGGCGGCCGCGTCGATATCGGGCCGTGAGGTGAGTTGCGAGCCCACTAGGAAGCCATTGACCACCCCGCCCAGCTTCTCCACGGTGACATGGTCCTTAATGCCCGATTCGGCGAGCAGCACCGCGTCTGTGGGGGCCAGAGGAGCCAATTCGGTCGAGCGGGAGAGGTCGATGCTGAGATCGTGGAGATTACGGTGGTTCACGCCAATAATGCGGGCACCTAAGGAGGTGGCGCGGGCCATCTCCTCCTCGTCGAGCACCTCAGTGAGCACATCGAGGCCGAGCCGTGCGGCCAGCGAGGAGAGTTGCCGGTACTCGGCGTCGTCAAGCACAGAGAGCATGAGCAGGATGGCGTCGGCCCCGAAATAGCGGGCGGCCACTACCTGCACTTCATCGATGATGAAGTCCTTGCACAGCACGGGGAGATGGGTGCTGGAGGCCACGGTGGCGAGATGGTCATAGTCGCCGCCGAAGCGATCGGGCTCGCAGAGCACGGAGATGGCCGCGGCATAGCGCGAATAGATCCGCGCGATATCGGCGGGATGATAGGACTCGCGAATCAGGCCCAAGGAGGGCGAGGAGGACTTGCACTCGAGGATAAAGCGGTGCGAGCCCTGCAGTGCGTTGTAGAGCGAGCGCTGCGAGGTGGGAAGAGACGCCGCCTCTACCCCACCAATGCGCGCGCGGATATCCGCGAGGTGGCCACGGCGGGCGCTGACGATCTCCTCCAAAATCGTGGGCAGCGAAGAGGACTTACTTGTCGTCATGGTCACTCCCTTCATAGGTGGCGAGCCAGTCCTGGACGGCGCCGCTAGAGATGACCTCCTTGGCGCGGGCGGTGCCCGAGGCGATGCTCTCGGCCGCGCCGTGGAGATAGAACATGGCGCCGGCGTTCACTGCGACGGCATCCACATGGGCCG
Organism: Corynebacterium sp. 11A; assembly: GCF_008930935.1. NCBI lineage: Bacteria > Bacillati > Actinomycetota > Actinomycetes > Mycobacteriales > Corynebacteriaceae > Corynebacterium > Corynebacterium sp. 11A. The sequence goes on along the minus strand of NZ_PQMR01000005.1, from coordinate 41,506 downwards.
CCGGGGCAGTACTGGCGAAGACGGCCCGCAGCATCTCGGCATTCTGTGCGGCGTCGCCGCCGGTAATCTCGGAGAGCTCGTGGGTGGCAATGCCCATCTCTTCCGGGTAGAGGCGATAGTGCGAGATTTCGCCGTCCTTGAGCTCCCAGAAATCCGTGGGCCCGTGGACCGCTAGCTCATCGGTGCCGCTGCCATGCACCACGAGGGCGCGCTCGCGGCCCAGCTCGCGCATCACGCGGGCGATGGTATCGCCCAGGCGTGGCTGTGCGATACCCATGATCTGCAGCTTTGGGCGTGCTGGGGAGAGCAAGGGGCCGAGAATATTGAAGAGGGTGGGAATACCCAGCGCCTTACGCACGGGCTGCACGTGCGCGACGGCGGGGTGATAGGCCGGTGCGAAGAGGAAGGTGAACTTCGACTCCTCATAGCAGCGCACGGCGTTATCGACGTCCTGCTGCACCGGAATGGAGAGCGCTTCCAGCACATCGGCAGAGCCGGACTTCGAGCTCACCGAGCGGTTGCCACACTTGACGACGCCGCAGCCGCCCGCTGCACAGACCAAGGAGGCGGCGGTGGAGATATTAATAGTGTTCTTGCCGTCACCACCGGTACCGGCGGTGTCCAGAAGGCCCGCGCCCGTGAGCGGGAAGGGGCGGGCGGCGGCGAGGAAGGCCTGGGCCGCGCCGGCAATATCCTCAAAGGTCTCACCACGGGTGCGGATGGCCACCAAGAGGGCGGCCATATGGACGTCATCGTAGTCGCCCTCGGTGAGCGGCTCGAAGACCGCGCGGGCCTCCTCCACCGTGGGGTGAGGATTATCCAGATAATTTTTCAGAAGATCGACTGCGGCTGGGTTAGCCATGATGAGTGCCTTTCGTTTCACGTGAAACAATGCGGGGAGGATGGGCAGGGGTACTGCCCTCCATTATGGGAGCAAGATGTCGATGGCGCGCTGGATGATGTGCGGCCCAGAGGGACTGAGAATGGACTCGGGGTGGAATTGCAGGCCGATGGCGTCGGTACGATCCTCCGCGCCACGGATAATGCCCGCCATGATGACATCACCGCTGTCCGAAGGGCAGGTGCCGAGGCTCTCGATGCGCTCGGGAACATCAACGCAGCCGAGTGAGTGATAACGCGCCACCGGCACGTGGTCGCCGGCGCCGGTGCTGCGGTCCGGATGCGGGTCCACGCTCAAGCCGGCGAAGAGCGCGGAGCGCGCCCCCGCCTCGCTGAGCACCATGTCACTCATGCGGCCGTGCACGGGCCCGCAGGGGGCCACCACTCCCCCACAGTGCTCGATGAGCGCCTGGAAGCCGAGGCAAATCCCGAGCATCGGGGTGGAGCCCAGTTCGGCGGCAATGAGCTGAGTCATGGTGCCCGCCTCGGAGGGATAGCTGGGGCCGGGAGAGAGCACGAGCAGATCCGGCTGGAGAGCCTGGACCTCGGCGACGGGGGTGGTATTGCGCACCACCGTGATGCGATGCTCGGTAGCGGCAATGGCGTCCACCAGGTTGTAGACGAAAGAGTCGAAATTATCGATAACAACAATGTGGCTCATGCTCGTTCCACCTTCAATTCCTGCGCTGCGGCAGCCGCGATGGCGTCCAGCACCGCATAGGCCTTGTGTACGGTTTCATCGGCTTCGGATTGCGGCACCGAGTCGCGGACGACGCCGGCACCGGCCTGCACATGGGCGCGGCCATGGCGGACGAAGGCGGAACGGATGACGATGCAATTATCCATATCGCCATTGCCCGCCAGATAGCCCACGGCGCCGCCATAGCTGCCGCGACGGATCCCCTCAGCCTTCCGCAAGAGCTCCACCGCCTTGATCTTCGGGGCGCCGGTGAGCGTGCCCATATTCATGCAGGCGCGGTAGGCGTCCAGCGGATCGAAGTCCTGGGCCAAGGTGGCGCTGACGATACTGACCAAGTGCATCACCCGGGAGTAGCGGTCCACCTGCATGAGGCGATCCACCGCGCGGGTGCCCGGTACCGCCACGCGGGCAATATCATTGCGCGCGAGATCCACGAGCATCGCATGCTCGGCCGTTTCCTTGTCATCGGTGCGCAGCAGAAGTTCATTGCGGGTATCGAGCTCCCGATTCAGGCTACCATCGGGATTGAGCCCGCGTGGCTGCGTGCCCGCGGCAGGATAGATCTGCAGCGTCCGACTCTCGGCGGTGTACTTGAGGTTGGACTCCGGCGAAGCGCCGAAGAGCTCATAGGCGCTCTCCCCTGCCTCATCGTCCGCGCCCGCAGCCGCCGCGCCGTGGATATAGAACATATAGGGGCTGGGATTGGACACTCGGAGCTGACGATAGGCGGCGAAGGCATCGGGGCAGTCCACGCTGAAGGTGCGGGCGGGCACCACCTGGTAGATATCGCCTTCGTAGATATTGCCCTTGAGCGTGCGCACGACATCGCGGAATTGCTCATCGCTGAGGTTGATTTCTGCGTGCAATGTTTCACGTGAAACATCCCCCGTGTACTCCGTGTCGGCGGCGGGGTTGGCGGGCGCGGAGTGGGCGTCGATAAGCACCGAAATGCGCTCGAGCTCCGCGGCGTCTGCCTCGCGGGAGGAGGCGAGGGTACTCACCCGCGCGAGCGAGGCTTCCTCGGAGCGGTGGTCGATGTCCAGCAGCGTTTCGGCGAGGATGAACTGATAGTCCGGATAGGTATTGGGCCCCTCCTCCACCTCGGGAAGCTCCTCGAAGGTGGCGAGGTAGTCGAAGGCAAAGCCGCCCGCTAGGAAGGGCAAGAGACCATCGTGGACGCCGGCCTCCTGCTGCAGCAGCCGCAGGGGCAGCACCGTGCTCGGAGCGAGGAGACGCTCCTTCTCGTCCATGGCCGTCGAGGGCGGGAAATGGAAGCGGAGGCGATCCCCGGGGAGACGGTACTCGGCCAGACGGGATGCCAGCAGCTCTGCCAGCGGCTCGCCAGAGGCGCTGAGGATATCTACCTGGACATCATGGCCAGTACAGGTCAGCCGCAGCGAGGCGCTGAGGATCGCGAGAGATTTCACGCCGCGCTTGGACTCAATATCGACCGATTCCAGCAGAACCGAGTCTGCAGGCGTGTCCGTGCCATCAAGACAGAGGGCGCGATATACCTCGGAGGCATCGCGGTGATAACGCACTGGGCGGCGCAGCACTGCGGGCTCATAGTGCGGCGGGGTGGTGAGTGTCATCGTGCTCTTTTCTTCTGAAGCCTGGGTTGATTGGTGGGGCCACGTCCCCCGTGGCGTCGAGCCCGCGCCCTCTCAGGCAACAAAAAAGGCTCGCCGCGCCGGGGAGCGAGCGAGCCTAGTGAAAAGACGTTGGAATGCCGAATTCGTGGCTCGCCCTAGCTGGCGCGCCACCACCACGAGTGGGTGCTGGAAGTGAATTCGTTCAACAACATGGCAGCTACTTTAGCAGTAGTCTCTCTGCCGCTAGGAAGATGGGTGCTAGATGGGGGTAGAGCCCCTAGGAGCGTTCCGATCGGGGCAGGAGGCCGGCGCGTACACCATTGAGAATAATGAGTACCTCGGCCGCCTCGTGGATGGTTACTACCTCCGCCAGCCCCAGCACGCCGGTGATCGCCAGCGGCGGCAACGCCACCACAATAGCCAGCGCCAGGGCTAGGTTCGTGATCATGATGCGGTGCGCTCGGACGAGGTGCCGCAGCGCCGGGGGAAGCAACGTGAGGCTATGGCCGACGAAGGTGATATCGGCGCTTCGGCGGGCAATATCGGTGCCCGTGGCCCCCATGGCGATGCCAATGCGGGCGGCTGCAAGAGCCGGTGCATCATTGATGCCATCGCCCACCATCATCCAGTGCCGGGAATCTACCGCGGCATGCTTATCGGAGGGGCTGAGATCGCCCCGCACATCGGCAATACCCGCCGAGTGGGCAATAGCCTCGGCTGCCTCCTGGCGGTCGCCACTGAGCATCACCGTGCGCAGACCTTGGGCCTCGAGGGCGCGGACTGCCTCCGGCGCCTCCTCTCGCAGGGAATCGGCGAGTTCGATAATGCCGAGGGTCTCTCCCTCGCGGCGCACCTCCACCACGCTGGCGCCGCTGACCGTGGCGGTGACATCGCGTGCACGGCCCACGTAGATCTCCGTGCCATCGACGATGCCGTGCAGGCCCTCGCCGGGGGTCTCGCGCACATCCGTGGCCGGAGCGGGACTGATCCCCTGCTGCGCGGCCGCCTGCACGATGGCTCGGGCCAAGGGGTGCTCGCTGTGGTGCTCAATCGCGGCGGCGATGGCGAGTACTTGCTGAGACTCCGTACCGGGGGCGGCGTCGATGTGCACCACCTGGGGCCGACCCTGGGTGAGGGTGCCGGTTTTATCGAAGGCGACGGTGGTGATGCCATGGAAACGTTCGACGGTGGCGGCGTCCCGCACCGCACAGCCCATGCGGCTAGCCCGGCCCAGCGCGGCCAGAATGGTGATGGGCACGCAGATCGCGAGGGCGCAGGGCGAAGCCGCCACGAGCACCGTCAAGGCGCGCGGGATCCAGAGCCCAGGATCGCCGAAGATGCTGCCAATAACGCCCGTGGCGAGCGCCAGCAGCAGCACTCCAGGCACGAGCACGCCCGCAATACGGTCAGCAAGCCGCCCCGCCGCGCCCTTGCGGTCCTGGGCGGTGGTGGTTAGCTCCACGATGCTGGAGAGCGTATTCTTCGCGCCGGGAGAGGTCGCTTCCACTTCGAGGGAGCCATCGAGGGCGATAGAGCCGGCAATGACCTCCTCCCCTCCCCCAGCCATCACGGGCATGGGCTCGCCGGTAATGGCGGAGACATCCATGTGCGAGCGGCCGGTGTGGACCACACCATCGGTGGGCACGCGCTGCCCAGGTTTCACGTGAAACATTTCGCCGACGCCGAGCTCGCGGACGGGCACACGCCCGCGCTCGAGGGTCTCCACAGTCTCGGGTAGGAGTTTATCTATCGATTCCAGATCATCCCGCGCTTTATCCAGGGAGCGATCCTCGATGGCCTCAACCAGCGAATAGAGGAAGGCGAGGGTGGCTGCTTCTCCGGGGAAGCCGAGGAGAATCGCGCCGATAGCGGAGATCGTCATCAACAGCGCGACGCCCAGGCGGGCGCGGCCGCGGTTCTTAACGAAGGTTTTTAGCGCCCCAGGCACGAAGGTGGCTCCACCCAAGGTGATGCCGAGATAGTAGAACCAGGGGTGCACGAGGAAGCCAAGGATCATGGCGATTCCCGAACCAAGGGCTAATTGAATCTGACGATCGCGGTACCACGGGCCCTCGGTGTTCTCTCGCACCTCGCCGGATTCGCAGGAGCAACATGCGCTACTCATGGTTAGCCCCCGTCTCTACGAGGCAGGTCTCGCTCTCGTGCACGGTGAGTACCACCTGCGAGAGCTCGAGGAGTGCATGCTGCAATTGTGGACTGCTGATCTCATAACGCACCTTGCGGCCTTCGTGCTGGGCGCGAATGACCCCACAATCACTCAGGCAGTTGAGGTGATTAGAGACATTGGATCGTCCCGTTCCCAGCCGCTCGGCTAGCTCTGCGGGATAGTGGACGCCATCCATCATGGCAAGAAGAAGCGCTCGCCGAGTATCGCTGGCGAGCGCTGTGCCGATGCGCTTGAGTGCGTCGTTATGTGTTTCTTGGAAGCTCATGCCCCCGATAGTACACCAATGAATGAACTATAGACGCTGACCTTTAGGTCTCGTCCTGATTCTGAGAGCGGCGCAGCGCCGAACGCAGCTTATCGACGTCCACCTCGGGCTGCGGAGTTGCAGGCCCCGAGGCGTCCGCCTGGGCGGCAGCGGCGTCGGAAATCTTGCGGTTGGCGTCGATAATGGCCACTGTTTTGGCGCCGAGGGCGGCGCCGATGCCCAGCAGCGCGGCACTGGCTACGACAGCGGCGAGAACAAGCAGCCACATCCACCCTTGGGCGGAAAAGGCCAGCAGGGCGCCGATGCCCATGGCGAGGCCGGCGACCAGCCACACGGGGCCGGCCACCTTGTGGGCGGCGTTCCACATCTCCCGCGAGGTGCGGACCTCGGGTACGCGGATGCCGATGACGCCGTTGCCGGGCAGGTGCTGTGTCCATGCCAGGGCGCCGAGGACGAGAAGGGCAAGGGTGAGAATAAGCAAAATGATGCCGAGGACAGCCATGAATGACACTCTAAGCCATGGGTGGCGGTCGCGCGAAAAGCTCGGCGGCAATCATTCTCTGCCAGGGTGGAGCACTACCCTCCCCGAGCGGGTGGTTGTCGGCTATCTCTCAGCCGCAGATCGGGGAGCAAGGGTGGTAGGACGCCGTTGGTGCGGTAGATTGAGGCCTACGCACAGGCGTCTCCATTGTGTGGACGCGTGGTGTCTGGGCATCTGGACTATTCACCGTTCTGGCGCGGCCTGCGGGTATCTTGCGCCGAATCGCAACGCTCTGACCAGCGAGAATAGCTCAGATGCGGAGAAACCGCCACAACGGCTTCTGTTGGTGCGCAAGGTTAGTGAAATAACGTCACGTTACGAAAAAGAAAGTGGATTCTCATGAACACTGGACAGGCCACGATGGCCGCCCCGGAGAAAAAGAAAGGAGGCTTTCTCGGCTCGCTGCTGATGTGGATCATCGTCGCGATCGTCCTCGGTAGCGCTCTGAGTCTCGTGCTTCCCGATTGGCTGGCACGCATCTTCGTCACCTTCAACGGGCTCTTCGGAAACTTCCTCGGCTTCTTCATTCCCATTCTCATCTTCGCGCTCATCGCCCCCGCCATCGCGGGCATCGGACGCGGCGCGGGTAAGTGGCTCCTCGTGACCACCGCCATCGCCTATGCATCGACGGTGCTCTCCGGGTTCGCCGCCTATGGACTGAGCCGCGGGCTCTATCCCTCGCTGCTCTCCTCCGAGGCGCTGGGTGATGCCGTGGACATTGACGCCGGCGCCCTCGCCCCCTACTTCGAGGTAGAAATGCCGCCCTTGATGAATATCATGACGGCGCTTCTCTTGGCCTTCATCTTTGGCATCGGTATGACGGTGGTCAAGGCCGATACCGCCTATACGCTGGCGAAGGAGGTGGAAGAGATTGTGCAGCTCACCATTCGTAAGTTCGTGATTCCGCTGCTGCCCATCTTCATTTTCGGCATGTTCCTCTCCATGGGCAAGAACGGCAATATGCAAAAGACCATGACGATGTTCGCCGTCGTACTCATCCTGGCAATCGTGGCCACCTTGGTGTTGTTGCTGGTGCAATTCCTCATCGCGGGCGCTATCGCCGGCCGCAACCCGCTGCGCGCATGGAAGACGATGTTGCCTGCCTATTTCACCGCGCTGGGTACCTCCTCCTCGGCTGCCACCATCCCCGTCACGTACTCCTGCGCGCAGAAGAATGGTGTCTCCGCCAATGTGGCTGGCTTTGTGGTGCCGCTCTGCGCCACCATCCACCTCTCGGGCTCGATGATGAAGATCTCGCTCTTCGCCTTTGCCATCATGTTTATGGCGGGCACTCCGGTGAGTCCCGCACTCGCCTTCGGCTTCGTGCTCATGCTGGGTATCACCATGATCGCAGCGCCCGGCGTGCCTGGTGGCGCCATCATGGCCGCTTCTACTCTTCTGAGTTCCATGCTCGGCTTCACTGATGATCAGGTGGCGTTGATGATCGCCGCCTATATCGCCATCGATTCCTTCGGCACCGCATGTAATGTCACCGGCGACGGTGCTATCGCCATGATCGTCAATAAGCTCTCCGGCGGTCGGGGCGCAGAGAAGAAAACTGAACTAGAGGACGCTTAATACCGCATTCTCACGCCGTCCAGACTGTCCATTCGGATAGGTTCTGGGCGGTTTAGTGTATCTGCGGTTAGTAATTAAAAAAGCTGCACTTTGGGGTGAATGTTTCACGTGAAACATTCACCACACGCTCCCCCATCCCCGCAGGCGTGCCTAGCGTGGATGGCTGTGCGAAAGTGGCGAGACACACCGGCTACACTATGACGCATGACTAACTCGAGCGATGTACCCGCATATAGATACCGTGCCGGCCTTGCGGCCGACATTGAAAGCAAGTGGCAGAAGTATTGGGCTGATCACGGCACCTTCAATGCACCGAACCCTGTAGGTGAGTTGGCCGAAGAGGGCGGTCAGAACCTTCCTGAGGACAAACTCTTTGTGCAGGACATGTTCCCCTATCCCTCGGGCGTGGGCGTGCATGTGGGCCACCCGCTGGGCTATATCGCCACCGATGCGTTTGCTCGCTTTCATCGCAAGCTGGGTAAGAACGTGCTGCACGCTTTTGGCTATGACGCCTTTGGCCTGCCGGCTGAGCAGTACGCGGTGCAAACCGGGACGCACCCGCGCACGACCACCGAGGCCAATATTAAGAACATGTCCCGCCAGATCGGCCGTCTCGGCCTGGGGCACGATACACGCCGCAGTTTCGCTACCACGGATACGGACTTCTATCGCTGGACCCAGTGGATCTTCCTGACGATCTACGATTCCTGGTTCGATGAGCGGACAAATAAGGCGCGCCGTATCGGCGAGCTGATCCCTTTGCTCGAGTCCGGCGAGATCGCCACCCCCGAGCGCTATGGCCGCCCCTTTGTGGAGTTGAATGACGTCGAGCGGGCCGAGGTGATTGACGAGTTCCGTTTGGTCTATCGCTCGAACTCCACGGTCAATTGGTGTCCCGGCTTGGGCACTGTGCTGGCCAATGAGGAGGTCACCGCCGAGGGGCGCTCGGAGCGGGGTAACTTCCCAGTGTTCCGCAAGAATCTGCAGCAGTGGATGATGCGCATTACTGCTTATTCGGACCGCCTGATCGATGATCTGGATCTGCTGGATTGGCCGGAGAAGGTGAAGTCCATGCAGCGGAACTGGATCGGCCGCTCCCGCGGTGCCGAGGTGGACTTCCGCGCCGCCGGCCACACCATCACTGTGTTTACCACCCGCCCGGATACCCTCTTCGGCGCAAGCTATATGGTGCTCGCCCCCGAGCACGAGTTGGTGGACGAATTGCTCACCCACGCGCCCGAGAGCTATGAGGGCGTGGACGAGCGCTGGACCTTTGGTGCCGCCAGCCCTGCAGAGGCCGTGGCCGCCTATCGCTCCTCGATCGCCGCCAAGTCCGATCTGGAACGCCAGGAGAACAAGGACAAGACCGGTGTGTACCTCGGCGTGCAGGCCGTGAACCCTGTCTCCGGTGAAGAGATCCCCGTGTTTATCGGTGATTATGTGCTCACCGGCTATGGCACTGGGGCCATCATGTCCGTTCCGGCGCACGATGACCGCGACTATGAATTCGCCCAAGCCTTCGGTCTGCCCATTCGGGAGGTGGTGGCCGGTGGCGATATTTCCACGGCCGCCTTCACCGAGCCGGGGATCGCGGTGAACTCCGCCAATGAGGAAGGCCTGGACATCAACGGCCTAGGCAAGGAGGAGGCCGTCGCCACCACTATCGCCTGGCTGGAGCAGAAGGGCTATGGCCGCGAGAAGATCCAGTACAAGCTGCGCGATTGGCTCTTTGCCCGCCAGCGCTACTGGGGCGAGCCTTTCCCTATCGTCTATGACGACAAGGGTGTGGCCCACGCCCTGCCGGAGGAGATGCTACCCATCGAGCTGCCGGAGGTGGAGGACTATAAGCCGGTGTCCTTTGACCCGGACGATGCCGATTCCTCTCCGCACCCGCCGCTGGCTAAGGCCACTGACTGGGTGAATGTGGAGTTGGATTTGGGCGATGGGCTGCAGAGCTACACTCGCGATACCAATGTGATGCCCCAGTGGGCTGGTTCCTCCTGGTACCAGCTGCGCTATATCGATCCGAAGAACGAGGAGCAGTTCTGCAATATTGAGAACGAGCGCTACTGGACTGGCCCCCGCGAGGGCGCCCCGGGCGGCGGCGTGGATCTCTATGTGGGCGGCGTCGAGCACGCCGTGCTGCACCTGCTGTATTCCCGCTTCTGGCATAAGGTGCTCTTCGATCTCGGCTATGTGAGCTCCTGCGAGCCCTATCACCGCCTCTATAACCAAGGCTATATTCAGGCCTATGCCTACACCGATTCCCGTGGCGTGTACGTACCCGCCGCCGAGGTAGAGGAGAAGGATGGCGAGTTCTTCTACCAGGGCGAGAAGGTGACGCAGGAGTACGGCAAGATGGGCAAGTCCCTGAAGAACTCCGTCTCCCCGGACGATATGTGTGATGAGTACGGTGCCGATACCCTGCGCGTCTACGAGATGTCCATGGGCCCGCTGGATACGTCCCGCCCTTGGGCCACGAAGGACGTGGTGGGCGCCCACCGCTTCCTGCAGCGTCTGTGGCGGCTGGTGGTGGAGGAATCCACGGGTGAGTGCAGCGTCTCCGAACAGGAGCTTGACGACGCCACCCTCAAGGCCCTGCACCGCACCGTGGCGGGCGTGCGTGAGGACTATGAGAACCTACGCATGAACACCGTGGTGGCGAAGCTCATCGAGTACGTGAACTTTCTTACCAAGCACTACTCCTCCACTGCCACCCCGCGGGCGGCCGTGGAGCCGGCGGTGTCTATGCTCTCCCCGATCGCCCCGCATATCGCAGAGGAGCTGTGGAGTGTCCTCGGCCACGAGGAGAGCATCACCTATGAGCCCTTCCCCACCTGGGATGAGGCCTGGCTGAAGGACGATACCGTGGAGCTGCCGGTGCAGGTCAATGGCAAAGTTCGCGGCCGCATCCAAGCTCCGGTGGAGGCCGATCGCGAGGCCCTTGTGGAGTTGGCCGCAGCCGATGAGAAGGTGGCCGCGCATCTTGAGGGAAAGACTGTGGTGAAGCAGATCGTGATCCCGGGCAAGATGATCAATCTCGTGGTTAAGTAACCCACCGGCCGTGAACTACGCTGGGTGTATCTCTGACGCGGACACCCAGGAGGGCCCCATGACACTCGAGGAATCGATCGGTCAGGGGACCCAGGCCGCCCAGCCCGCACGTCCCAGTGGCCCCTGCCCTGGGCTCGTGTGGGCTGCGTTGGTTTGTCAGCTGCTCACCATCATCGCTGCAACCTTATTAAAAAGCGTATTTGTTATCGGCCACCTGTGGCAGCGCGAGGCGCACCGCCATCGCGGCGTGGAGCTCTTGCCACTGGATGATTTCTGGAATGCCCAGTCCGTCGTGGGCTCGCTCCTCAACGTGGCGGGCAATGTGGTGCTCTTCGCTCCGCTCGGCTTTGTGCTGGTGCTGCTGCTGCGCGGCCGCACCTATCCGGTACGCACGGCCACTCTCCTGAGTTTCGCGCTGAGCCTAGGCATCGAGATCGCCCAGTATGTACTCCGTCTGGGTTATAGCGATATCGATGATCTGCTCTATAACGCCCTGGGCGCTGTCCTAGGGGCATGGCTGGCCACTGTGTCGCCGCCGGTGGTGCAGCGCATCGTTGTGGCGGTGTGCCTACTCTTTATGCTCACCCTCATGCTGCTATACGGGCTCGGATCACGGCTCGGTAGTCCGGATGTGGTGGTGGCGAGCGCCGGCTGCTGGGCGCACTAACCTCGCTAGCTGGGGCGCTGCTGCTCTCAGGCCCAGTGTTGTACTATTAGGCACTCAGCTTTAGGTCGCGTCCGAGCGCGAGCCGAGGAAAAGAGAGGGAGCAGGTGAGCGAGAAGCCACGCCGGAGGGGACGACCCGGCAATAGCCGCGCGGATATCATTAGCGCCGCTGAGGAGCAGTTTCACCAACGCGGTATTGCGGAGACATCCATCAGCCAGATCTCGCACGCACTGAACATCACCAAGTCCGCGGTGTATCACCACGTGGCATCCAAGGGCGAGCTCATCGCCGCTGTGGCCGAGCGCGCCCAGCACACCTGCGCCAGCATTATCACCCTCGCCAAGGAGGGCGAGGATGATGGCCTAGACATTCTCAAGAACATGGTGTGGGAACTCACTGTGGCCCTCGCCGAGGATCGCGGCAGCCTCCGGCTCGCCGTGGCGGCCAGCGGCTCCGAGGAGCTGAGCGCACCCCTGCGGCAGGTGCGGCAGCAGCTACGCCAGGAACTCATCACGCATATCGACGCCGCCCGCGCCGCCCAGCGCCTCAGCTCCGCGCTGGAGCCGGGCGTGATCGCGGAGCTCATCATCACCAGCTGCGTGACCACCGCGGCCTGCTATGAAGGCGAGCCCGAGGACGCCGCCGATATGGCGTTGAGCTACGTATTCCAGGGTTTACGCGCCTAATCGAGGCCCGCGGCAATGGCCTCAGCGATGCGATCGATCACCGCGGAATCCGTGGCCTCGCCGCTGATGGTGACTGTCTCTCCGTGGCTGATGCCTAGGCCCATCACCATGAGCGCCGAGGCGGCATCGGCGTCGTTGATCGCGATTTCTCCTTCGGCCGTGGCGGCCATCTCGGCGATGAGCGCGGCGGGGCGGGCGTGCAGCCCAGCCTCGTCGGCCACGACGGCCGTGCGGCTATAGCCAGCGGTGGTATCCGCCGCGGCCTCCGGCTCGGCTGCCGCCGTGTCCTCCTGCGTGGGGGCACGGAAGCCATAGATAGCGTTGCGGGCCGCTGCCTCCACCCCGCGTAGATCCACGCCTTGTTGGGCGGCCACGGCTGCTGCGATACCGCCCTCCACCAAGGGCGCATCCACGAAGCAGATGGGCTCGTCCTCATGGAACTCGAGCAGCATCTCCACGGTCATGGTGGCTGAGCCGAGATCCGTGAGGATCAGCACCTCGCGGTCGGCGTCGCGCAGCTGGGTGACGGCCGACTCGATGCGGTCATAGGAGGTGCCAATGCCCCCATCGGCGGTGCCGCCCGCGGCGCGGATATCCACCTCGGAGGCCATCTGCCGCGCGAGATCGCGCAGCCCCTCGGCCAGCTGGGCCGAATGTGAGACAAAAACAAGGCCGACGGCCATGAGTTATTTGCCTTCCTGTGCGGCTGCGGCGGCCGCAGCGAGGAAGTAGGCCGAGGAGGTGGCGCCGGGATCCTTGTGTCCCTCGGAGCGCTCCCCCAGATAGGAGGCGCGGCCCTTGGTGGCCTTCATGGGGATCGTGGCCTCTGCGCCCTGCGCGGCCGCATCGGCGGCAGCCTGCAGTGCTGCGGCGGCATCGGCGCCCTCAGTGGCGGCGGCACGCGCGGCGGCCGCAGCCGAGGCCCACGCATCCACCATGGTCTTCTCCCCTTCCTCGGCCTTGCCGCGGGCCTGGATACCGGCGACGGCGGCCTCATACATCTCGGCGACGGCGGTGGCGTCGATCTGCTCCGGTGCCACCTTGGCCAGGCGCATGAAGGCGGTGCCGAGCAGTGGGCCCGAGGCGCCGCCCACGGTCGAGATCAGCGTGGCGGCCACCGTCTTGAATACCGCGGCGGGAGTGTCTGGGGTGGATTGCTTCAGCGTGGCGGATACCGCGCCGAAGCCACGGTCGAGGTTCTCGCCATGATCGGCGTCACCGATGGCGCGGTCGAGATCGGTCAGTTCCACGCGGTGAGCGGCGGCCTCGGCCACGCAGCGGTCGATCCACGCGAGAGCCCAATCGAGAGAGAGTTCAGCCATTATTCTCAAGCCTCCTTAGTGAGTAAAAGCGGGGGTGTGGGCGGGAGCGTCATAGAGCGCCAGCAGCTGCTCATCAACACGCATGAGCGAGATGGAAAAGCCCTGCATATCGAGGCTGGTGACGTAGTTGCCTACGAGCGAGCGCGATATAGTGACGTTCTGTTCAGTAAGTCGTTCAGCGAGACGGCGGTAGACAATATAGAGCTCCGAGAGGGGCGTGCCACCCATGCCGTTGACCAGTGCAATCACCTTCTCGCCGGCGGCGAGGGAGAGATCGGCGAGGATCGGGTCCAGCACCGCGTCGGTGAGTTCATCGGCGCTGCCGAAGGTGGTGGTGCGGCGGCCGGGCTCGCCATGAATGCCCACGCCGAGTTCCACATCGCCCTCCGCCAGCTCGAAGGAGGGCTGATCGGCATGCGGGACGTGGCAGGGGCTCAGGGCCACGCCCATGGAGCGCACCTGGGCCACGCAGGTTTCGGCCACGGCGACCACCTCGTCCAAGCTATCGCCGCGCTCGGCGGCGGCGCCGGTGATCTTTTCTACTAGCAGGGTGCCGGCCACACCGCGTCGACCAGCGGTGTAGAGCGAATCCTCCACCGCGACGTCATCATTAATCAGCACTTGCCGCACCTCGATATCGTCCAGCTCTGCGAGCTCGGCGGCGGTATCGAAATTGAGCACATCGCCGGTGTAGTTCTTCACCAAATACACCACACCTGCCCCGCGGTTGGCTTCCACGGTGGCGGCCTGGATGGGATCCGGTGTGGGCGAGGTAAATACCGCGCCGGGCACGGCGGCATCCAGCATGCCGGTGCCCACGAATCCGGCGTGGAGCGGCTCATGCCCCGAGCCGCCACCGGAGATCAGCCCGACCTTGCCCTCCTCCTTGCGCGTGGCAGCGGAGCGGGACACAAATAACGGCTCGGTGTGCATCTGCACATGCTCGGAGTGTGCTGCGGCGAATCCGGCGATGGACTCGGCGACATAATCATGGGGATCATTCATCAATTTCTTCATCTGACACCCTCCCTCTGGGGCTCGACGGTGAATGGAGTGACGCGAGTAGGTAGCCCTGTCATCCCCCAGCGTAGCGGAATCTGCCGTACCGACACCGCCGCCGTTTTTCGCCCCTCTTTATGGGGTGACCTGCATTGCTCCCCTACCCTACGGGAGCGTAGAATTGCTCCGCCGCGCCGCTGTTCAGCTCTGGCAGGAGGGGCACCAAAACAGATTGCGCCCCTCCACGGGCCGGTTAGCCACGGGCCCGCCGCACACCAGACAATCCTGATCGGCGCGACGGTAAACATAGACCTCGCCGCCGTGCGCATCCTCCCGCGCCGGCCGCCGCATGGCCTCGGGGGTGTGGGCGGGCAGCACGGTGTCGATCCAGCCCTTCTTTTCCCCATCACGCATGAGCTGGCAGAGATCCTGCGCAATGGCGTCCCGCTGCGCCGCCGTGAGCTCTCGGCCCGGGGTGAAAGGATCGATTCCCTGCCGGAAGAGCACTTCGGCGCGGTAGATATTACCCACCCCGGCATAGTATTTCTGGTCCATCAAGAGCGAGGCGATACTGCGGCGCGAGCGGGCGACGCGGCCGGCAAGCTCCTCCCAGTCTGAGTCCGCGCGCAAGGGATCTGCCCCCAGCCGGGCGATCGCCGCGGCCTGCTCCTCGGCGGTGATAAGCCGGCACCACTGGGGGCCGCGGAGCGTGGCGGCTATGTCCTCGTTCGCGATGCGCAGCCGAATCTGGCCCCAGTCGGCTTCGGGGGATTCGAAGTGAAACTTACCGATGAGCCCGAGGTGAATATGCACAATCGAGTCCGGTTGTGGGTTATCGATGTGGATAAAGAGGTGTTTGCCCCAGGCATCTGCGTGGTCGAAGCGGTGGCCGTCAAGCTGCGCCGCGGCGGCGGCAAAGCGCCCCTGTGGCGAGCTGACCTGCACGCTCTGCTCGGCGAAATGCTGGTTGAGCTGACGGGCGAGGCGGTGAATCACATGACCTTCGGGCATGGTGTTCTAGTGTAGGCCGCTCCATGACGCGCAGGGGGCTCCGCGCGGCAACGGGCGCCGGCTGCCGCGCATGGGCCATACTAAAGGGCATGTCAGCAGCTTCGCGTTCCACCGACTCCTCCCCTACCGCAGCGCCGATGCACTTCTCCCAGCGTGGCGAGATCGCACCTTTTATCGTGATGGATATTCTCGCCCGGGCCCTCCAGCGCCGCCAGACACACGGCGATGCGCTGCTATTATGCGTGGGCCAGCCCTCGACCCCGGCACCTAGCCCCGTGCTGGAGCAGGCCGAGTCGGTGGTGCGCCAGGATATCCTCGGCTACACAGCGGCCAGCGGCACGTCCGAGCTTAAAGAGGCCATCGCCGCCTACTATCAGCGCCGCTATGGGGTGTCGGTGGATCCGGAATGTATTCTCATCACCACCGGCTCCTCGGGCGGGTTTACCTCGCTCTTTCTCGCCGTCTGCGATCCCGGCGATGAGGTGGTGCTGGCCCGCCCGGGCTATCCCGCCTATCGGAATGTGCTCTCCGCGCTCGGGGTACGCATGGTGGAGATCGACGTCACCGATGCCGAGCATGCCTTCCAGCTGCGCGTCGAGGATCTGCAGGCCCTGCCGCGGCTACCGCGGGCGGTGATTGTGACCTCCCCCTCCAACCCCAGCGGCACGGTGATCGATCCGGCAGAGCTGCGTCGTCTTGCGCAGTGGTGTGAGGAGCACGGTGTGGTACTGATCTCCGACGAGATCTACCACGGCATCAGCTATGGAGCCCAGTGCCGCAGCGCCGCCGAGTTTTCTGAACGGGCGGTCATCGTAGGCAGCGTGAGCAAGTATTTCTCCATGACCGGCTGGCGGGTCGGGTGGCTCATCGTGCCGCCGGAGCTGGTGGGAGCGCTCGATCGCCTCCATGCCAATTTCACGGTCTGCCCGCCGGCGATCTCGCAGCAGGCCGCGCTGCGTGCTTTTGACGACGCCGCCCTGGAGGAACTCGACGCGCATGTGCAGCGCTATGCCCGCAACCGAGAGATCCTCATGCAGCGGCTGCCCGCGCTGGGCTTGGAGAATATCGCGCCCGCGGATGGCGCCTTCTACTGCTATGTGGATGTCTCCTCGATCACCGAGGACTCCTTTCGCTTCGCCCATGAGTTGCTCGACGCCACGGGGGTGGCGGTGGCGCCCGGAGTGGATTTCGACACCGTGCACGGGCACCGCTGGATTCGGCTGAGCTATGCCTGCGATACCGCCGATGTGGTGGCCGCCTGCGATCGCCTGGAGGCCTATATTCGACGCTAAAAACTATCGACAAACAGAAATTAAAATAAGCTCTCACCAGCGCGTTTAATGCTCCTTTATGCAATTGTTCCCCGACGGCGGTAGTATCTCAGGGTAACCGTAGCGGCGGCCGTCAGAGAGAATGTAGGCCGCCACAGGGCCTCACTCCGACCGCTGCCACTACGTCAGTTGCCGCCCCCCTTTACGCTCTTATCTCAAGTGAGGTTGCTCTATGCTTTCACCCGCCATTGGCTTCGACCGATCCGCGTACATTCAGATGCAATCTGAGCACATTAAGGAGCGCCGAGAGAGTCTCGGCGGACGCCTCTATCTGGAGATGGGAGGCAAGCTCTTCGACGATATGCACGCCTCCCGTGTGTTGCCGGGCTTTACTCCCGACAACAAGATCGCGATGCTCGAGAACATCAAGGACGATGTCGAGATCATGGTCTGCATCAACGCCAAGGATCTGGAACGCGGTAAAATGCGCGCCGACCTTGGCATTTCTTATGAGGATGATGTACTGCGCTTGGTGGATGTCTTCCGCGCCCGTGGTTTCCTCGTGGATAACGTGGTGATGACCCAGTGCGAGGAGGGCAATAAGCACGCCACCGCCTTCCAGGAGAAGCTCACCCGCTTGGGCCTGAAGGTCACCCGCCACTTCGTGATCGAGGGCTACCCAGCTGATACCGAGCACATCGTCTCCGAGAATGGCCTCGGCCGCAACGAGTACGCGGACACCAGCCGCGATCTCATTATCGTCACCGCGCCCGGCCCCGGCTCGGGCAAGCTGGCCACCTGCCTCTCGCAGATCTACCACGAGCACGTGCGCGGCATTGACGTGGGCTATGCCAAGTTCGAGACCTTCCCCATCTGGAATATCCCGCTGGATCACCCGGTGAACGCTGCCTATGAGGCCGCCACCGCCGATCTGGATGATGTGAACATGATCGACCCCTTCCACCTGGCGGCCTATGGCAGCCAGGCGGTGAACTACAACCGCGATGTGGAAGTATTCCCGCTGCTCAAGCACCTGCTGGAGAAGATTTCCGGGCACTCTCCCTATGAGTCCCCCACCGACATGGGCGTGAACATGGTGGGTAATTGCATCAGCGATGATGAGGTGTGCCGCGAGGCTGCCAAGCAGGAGATCATCCGGCGCTACTACAAGGCGCTGGTAGAGGAGAAGAAGAATCAAAAGGCGCCGCTGGAATCCGGCCGCATTCGCCTGCTCATGGGCAAGCAGGGCATTCACGAAACTGATCGCCCCGTGATCGAGCCGGCGCGCGCCATCGCAGAGGAGACCGGCCAGCCTGGTAGCGCCATCAAGCTCAATGATGGCGAGATCATTACCGGCAAGACCTCCGCTTTGCTCGGTTGCTCGGCGGCCATGCTGCTCAACGCGCTGAAGTATCTGGCCGGTATCGAGCCGGATGTGGACTTGCTGGCGCCGAGCTCCATCAAGCCCATCCAGACCCTCAAGATCGAGCAGCTGGGCAGCAGCAACCCGCGGCTGCACACCGATGAGGTGCTCATCGCCCTGAGCGTTTCGGCGGATCATGACCCTAATGCCCGCCGCGCCCTAGAGGAGCTGCACAACCTGCGTGGCCTCGACGTGCACACCACCACCATTCTCGGCTCGGTGGATGAGGGGATCTTCCGCAACCTGGATATCCAGGTGACCTCCGATCCGATCTATCAGAAGAAGCTGCTCTTCCGGAAGTAACACCGAGCGCGTAGAAGGCGGTTCGTGTGGCGCTAGATGTGCGCTCGGACCGCCTTTTCGCCCGTAGCGGCCGCTTGGCCCAAGGTGATGGGCTCGAGCTCGCGGTTATGATCCCATACCGTGTCTGCCTCCCCGGCTGGGTAGGAGGTCACGGTATCGGTGGCCGGTTCGTAGGTGACCAAGGCCAGCAGATCTGAGGAGGTTTGTTCACACACCGCCCAGCTATAGCAGGTATTGTTCATCCAGCCATCCTCGGCGTCATCATTGGACTGAATCGCTGGGGTGGGCGTGATCGAGCGCAGGGTGGGCCCGTCGTCGAGGGTGGTTTGGTTGTGCAGTGCCCGCAGATAGAAACGACCGGCATTGATATCAAAAGGTTCCATAGCCTCTCATTCTAGAACACCGTTCACCACACCCCCGCCCTCCTGCGCTGCCCGCCGCGGTGGTTAGGAACTGGCCGCCGTGCCGGAATAGGATCAACATATGCTCTCGAAGATCCTGCTCTACTACAAGTTCCAGCCCATCGCCGACCCCAAGGCCGTGATGCTGTGGCAGCGCGACCTCTGCGAGTCCCTCGGGCTGCGCGGCCGCATTCTGATCTCCGAGCACGGCATCAACGGCACCGTCGGCGGACCGATGGATTCCTGCAAGAAATATGTCCGTAAAACCCGCGAATACTTCAAGCCCATGGAGTTCAAATGGTCCGAGGGCGGGGCCGAGGATTTCCCGAAACTCTCCGTGAAAGTCCGCGATGAGATCGTGGCCTTCGGTGCGCCGGGCGAGCTGAAGGTGGATGACGACGGTGTGATCGGCGGCGGCGTGCACCTCAAGCCCGAAGAAGTGAATGAGCTAGTGGAGCGGCGCGGCGAGGAGGTGGTGTTCTTCGACGGGCGCAATGCCATGGAGGCGCAGATCGGCAAGTTTAAAAACGCCGTGGTGCCCGATGTTTCCACAACCCACGACTTCATCGCAGAGCTCGATTCCGGCAAATATGACTGGATGAAGGATAAGCCGGTGGTTTCCTATTGCACCGGCGGTATCCGCTGCGAGGTGTTGTCGAGTCTGATGAAAAACCGTGGCTTCGAGGAGGTCTATCAGATCGATGGCGGTATCGTCCGCTATGGCGAAAAGTACGGTAACGCTGGACTCTGGGAAGGCTCGCTCTACGTCTTTGACAAGCGCATGCACATGGAGTTCGAGGGCGGCGAGTTCACCCAACTGGGGCACTGTGCCCACTGTGGTGCGGCCACGAATGACTTCCACAACTGCAGCAACCAGGCCTGCCGCAAGCAGACGCTCATGTGCGCGGACTGCGCGGATTCCGTGGGGCACTGCGGCGATGCGGGCTGCGCTGAGATCGCTGCCGCCGCTAGTGGTGACCGTTAACGAACATCCAGCCGAAGCCCGTCATCCACGCCAAGGAGGCAGGGATGAGCACCCAGATGATGGCGAGCCACGGCCGCCATGCTCCATAGCGGGCCCAGGTGCGATAGGTGATCCAAAAAGCGCCGAAGGTGCCGGCCAAAGCCACGCCGAGGGGCACCAGCGAGAATAGAATCTCGTAGTCACGGCTGCAGATCCACGTCGAGAGCCCGGCCTCGCAGATCGGTCCGCCGTGGGCGCGGGAGATGAGCGCGATCACCAGCCCAGTGAGGACGGTGAGCAGGGGTATCGTCAGCGCATAGGCAATGGCCCTGCGTGAGGAGCGGCGGCTGTGCTCGAACCACGCCAAGGGGTCGCGCTCGAACTCCTCACGGGAGGGGCCGCGGGGCGTGGTGGAGACCCGATCCACGGTGGGATCGAAATACTGTCCCTCGGGCAGGCCGGCGGCGGGCGTGGGGCCCGCCGCAGACTCCGGCCGCGGCGGGCGTGGATCGTCTTCAGACTCGGATTGCATGGCTTCTCACCCCTATAGCTCTGCCTTGTCGTGCTTCTCGGGCCGTTTATCCAGCCCTTTCTTCGCCACCCTACTCGCTGCTCCGCATCGTGGGTAGACCCCAGCATGCGGCGCTGCGGCGCTAGTGAGGGCGGGGACGCAGCACCAGCTCGGTGGGTTGGGCATCCATCGGTGTGGTGATCACCTGCACCACCGAGCGCGCCACGGTCTCGGCGGTCAGGAATTGATGCGGATCATAGCTGCCGCCCTCATAGGTCACGATGGCGCGCTGCATCTGCGTATCGATGCGGCCCGGGTGGATCGAGGAGACGCGGATGCCGGGCTCTTCCTCGCGCAGCCCATCGCACCAAGCGCGGGCGGCAAACTTGGCGGCGGCATAGCTGCCCCATTCGGGCTTGACCCGAAAACCGGCCCCCGAGTTGAGATACACCATGGTGCCTTGGGCGGCGCGCAGGGCGGGGAGCAGATGATTCGTCAGCGCCACCGGGCCGTGCAGATTGACGTTGAAGGAATCCTGCCATTCCTGGCTGCTGGCGTCCTCGATGCGGTTGAGCTGGCAGTAGCCGGCGCAGTGGATGAGCGCATCGAGGCTGTGGATATCGGGCACGGCCGAGAGATCGAGCTCGGGGGAATCGAAATTAAGGCGGAACCAGCTGGCTTGGGAGACGGCGGCCCGGGTCTTGTCCGTGGCGGGTGACTCGCTGCGATAGTGGGCATAGACCACCCAGCCGGCGTCGATAAGCTGCTCGGCGATCTCGCGCCCCACTCCCCCACTGGCGCCGGTAACGAGTGCTGTGCGCATATGTGCGTGTCTCCTATGCGTAGTCTGTGCCCCACACGGGGCGGGTTTAGGTCGTGGTCGGGTAGATCATCACCGGTACGCGCGCGTGTTTGAGCACGGCCGAGGTATGAGAGCCCATGAACACCCGCGCGATGGGATTGCTATCTTCGGAGCCCACCACGAGCAGATCTGATTTCTTCCACTTCACCGCGTCCATGGCCTCGGACCAGCCGCTGCCGGTAGCGAGTTCCGTTTCCACCTGCAGCTCGGGGCGATGCTTGACGACGCTATCTCGCGCCCGATCAAGATTGGCCAGCGCATGTTCGCGGGCGTCATCAGCCAGCACAGACTCGAGCTTGCTATTCGTGGACTTCAACGCATTGCCCACTCGATCGGGCACGAAAGCCACGATCCGCAGCGGGACGGAGTAGGTCTCGGCTACCGCGGCGGCATGATCGAAGACGGCAGCGCTGCCGGCCTCCTCGGTGAGCGCGCAGGAGACTCGGTTCACGCCCTTCTTGCCCAGCTTCACCTCGCGCGGGATCAGGCCCAGGGGATAAGGGGAGGCGTGCAGCAGCGCATCGGCGGTGGTGCCGGCCAAATATCGCCCCTTGGGGGCGGCTTGGGCGGGGCCCAGCAGGATAATGTCGGCGTGGAAGTCCTTGGCAGCCTGGGTGAGCAGATGCGGCTCGGAGGAGCCATCGGCAAAGACGGCGAGCTTGCTATCGAAGCAGTCTTTGTCCACGCCGGCGTCGAGCAGCGCGGCGGTCACCACTTCGCGGCTGGCCTCCTCCTGCTTCTTCAACCACTTCTTGTACTTGCCCCCCAGTTTGGATAGGGAAGTTTGTGGCCAGGGGCGGGTAAAGGCCGAGATGGCGCGGACGGTGATGGGCCCAGAGCGGTGTAGCCATGCGACGGCATCGAGAATTTCGTTATTGGCGGCGTCGGGCTGCCACGCTATCAATACGCGGAGGCGAGAATCGGGCATAGGTGTCTATGCATGAGCGGCGAGGGCGGGGCCGAGCGCTGCTCATGCGCTCAACTTTCATCTGGGCGGACAAAGGAACAGGGGCGGGCACGCTCCGAGGCTAGTTACTTATCGCCGTTGCGGGTTTGGGCGGTATAGCGCTCGGCGAGGCGATTGATAATCGGGACGATCTCTTCGATAGCGGCGATCTCCTCATCCTCGAGAGTGCTAAACATATCAGCCAGCTGGGCGATACGTTCCTCGCCGACGCGCTCGAGTTCGACAGCGCCTTGCTCGGTCAGCTGCACGCGCACGCCGCGGCGGTCATTATTATCGCGGACGCGCTCCACCAAGCCGCGGGATTCGAGCTGGTGCAAGGCATTAGAGGCGGTGGGCATGCGAATGCCCTCCCGCTTGGCTAGTTCGCTGATACGCGCCGCTCCATCGGACTTCAAGCGAGACAGGATTGTCAGCTGCGGTCCGGTGAGATCGGAGCGCTCTGCAAGCCGGAAATAGGTGACGTAGAGCTGCGTGAGCGCGGGCCGTGCATTCCGGGCGAGTTCAAAATAAGGTTGCGCGTTCATAGTCCATATTCTATGGCGCGAAACAGTACTGTCCTAAAAATTGTTTAGGTGAAAAAGTATTTCGGCAGGTGGGTGTGCTGCGGCGGGGGTAGGTGTCTGTCCACGGGAGGCAGGAGAATGCAGTACGGCCACGGACAGACACCACAGGGCGTCGTCCGTGGCCGTGGCCGCTAGGGCGCTGCGTTCGCGCCCACCGGTGGGGTTTAGTCGCCGGCGATGAAGCTTTCGAGGCGGGCGCGGGCCTCGTCGTCGCCGAGCTGCTTCGGCGGGGACTTCATCAGATAGGAGGAGGCGGCGTCGATCGGGCCGCCAATGCCGCGGTCGAGGGCAATCTTCGCCGCGCGCAGGGCGTCAATAATGATGCCCGCGGAGTTCGGGGAGTCCCACACCTCGAGCTTGTACTCAAGGTTCAGCGGCACCTCGCCGAAGGCCTTGCCCTCGAGGCGCACATAGGCCCATTTGCGATCATCCAGCCAGCCCACATAGTCGGAGGGGCCGATGTGCACATTGCGATCATCCACCTTGCCCGCCAAGGGGGAGGTCTTCAGGTTGGAGGTGACGGCCTGGGTCTTGGAGATCTTCTTGGACTCCAGGCGCTCGCGCTCGAGCATGTTCTTGAAGTCCATGTTGCCGCCGACGTTGAGCTGCATGGTGCGCTCGAGGCGCACGCCGCGATCCTCGAAGAGCTTGGCCATCACGCGGTGGGTGATGGTCGCGCCCACCTGGGACTTGATGTCATCGCCCACAATCGGCACCCCGGCGGCACGGAACTTCTCGGCCCACTCGGGATCGGAGGCGATGAACACCGGCAGGGCGTTGACGAAGGCACAGCCGGCGTCGATTGCGGCCTGGGCGTAGAACTTATCGGCCTCCTCGCTACCCACGGGCAGATAACTGACCACCACATCCACCTGGGCGTCCTTGAGGGCCTGCACCACATCCACCGGCTCCTCTTCGGACTCGGTGATGGTCTGCTGATAGTAGCGGCCGAGGCCGTCGTGCGTGGGGCCGCGCTGGACCTTCACGCCGAGATGCGGCAGCTGCGCAATCTGGATGGTGCAGTTCTCGGATGCGCGGGTGGCCTCGGAGAGATCGAGCCCCACCTTGGCGGCATCCACATCGAAGGCTGCGGCGAATGTGACGTCCTTGACGTGATAGTCGCCGAAGCGCACGTGCATCAGGCCGGGAACATCGTCGCTATCGCGGGCGTCCTTATAAAACTCGACGCCTTCGATCAGCGAGGTGGCGCAGTTACCAACTCCGACGATCGCAACACGGATTTCTCCGCTCATGGGCAAACTCCTTCAAACAAACTTGTACCGCCGCGACACCTCCTACGGGTGGGGGCGCACCGCGGCGGGCGAGCACGTCCGCAGTCGTGGGGCTCACTCCTGAGGACGCGCAACAATCGTGATTCCTCAGAATCTAACCCGCCTTTTTGGCCCAGCGCAGGTGCTCAATCGATACAGAACCGCAGTGAACCGATTAAGTTGTGAGCACAGACACAGTATTATCGCCGCGGGCGCCACTGCCGTGGGGATAGCTAGACTGGCCGCGTGGTTGAATATCGCAATATCGTGAGTCACGAGTGGCACCGTCGCCACACCTTGCGCCTCTATAGCCAAGGGGTGGTCACGCGCGCCGAGATCTGCGAGTGCGATTTCTTGCTGCGCACGGCGGCCGAGTTTCATGGCTCGCCCTCAGCGCGGGACTGCCCGGTATGTTCCTCTCAGAACATGCGGGACGTGCTGTGGATTTATGGCGATGAGGTGGGCCGGGCAGCCGGTTCCGCCCGCAGCGAGGAAGAGATCGCGCAGCTGGTCTCCGCTGGCAAGCTTTTCGACGTTCACCGCGTGGAGGTCTGTCCTGATTGTCATTGGAATCACCTGTTGGCGACAATGGTTGTTTCCCCTCGTACCCGCTATGCTTAACCGATTAGTTAGTTTGTTTGGGCAGGTCGCCGGCCGTCGCTCGCCCGAACGCCGCAATTTCACCCATGGAGATTGGAAGCAATAGTCGTGACTGAACACACCGTGACCGTAGAAGAGAGCGAGGAGAAGACCCGTAACCCGTGGGTCTGGCGCTCGATCCTCATCGCAGTGGTGTTGATTATCCTCGCTCCCTTCGTGGCATTCATGATCGCCTATCTGCTTGTGGATGTTCCGAAGGCCGACCAGCTTGTGAATAAGCAGGTGACGGAGATTTATGCTGGGGATGATGAGACGCAGTTAGCGCGCATCGTGCCCCCGGAAGGTAACCGTGTGGTGGTGCCGCTCTCGGAGATTCCGGAGTCCATGAAGGACGCCACTCTGGCCGCCGAGGACCGCGAGTTTTATACCAACCCCGGCTTTTCTATCACCGGCTTCGGTCGCGCGATTATCGGCCAGCTCACCGGTGACGGCTCCAAGGGCGGCGGTTCCACCATCACGCAGCAGTACGTGAAGATCGCCGTGGTGGGCAATGAGCGTTCCTATGAGCGCAAGCTCAAGGAGCTCGTCTACTCCGCCAAGATGGCCAATGAGTGGTCCAAGGAGCAGGTGTTGGAGTCCTATCTGAACACCATCTACTTGGGCCGCAATGCCTATGGTGTGGCCGCGGCCTCCCAAGCCTATTTTGCCAAGGACTTCACGGACCTCACGCCCGAAGAGTCCGCGCTCTTGGCCGCCGCCATCCAGCGCCCCTCCACCCTCGATCCCTGGAATAACCGGGCCGAGGCGGAGCAGCGCTGGAACTACGTGATGGACGGCATGGTCGAGATCGGTGCCATGAGCCCCGGGGCGCGCGCGGAGGCGCGCTTCCCAGAGGTGATTGACCCCGCCACCGTGCAGTCCAATACCGAGGCCACCGGCACCAATGGTTTGATCAAGGATCGCGTGCTCGCCGAGCTCGAAGGCGTGGGCATCAGCGAACAGGATGTGCAGACCCGCGGCCTGCGGGTGACCACCACCATCGATACCGACGCCCAGAATGCGGCCCAGGCGGCGGTGGAGAACAACATGCAGGGCGAGCCGGAGAACCTGCGCACCGCGGTGGTCTCCATCAACCCCAAGACCGGTGGTGTCTCCGCCTACTATGGCGGCGACGACCCGGCCGGCTGGGACTATGCCATTGCCCCGCTGCAGACCGGTTCGACCTTCAAGATCTTCGCCCTCGCGGCGGCCTTGGAGCAGGGCATACCGCTCTCCCAGTACTACAGCTCCGCCCCGGTACAGACCGGTGATGTCACGGTGACCAACTCTGAGGGGCAAAGCTGCGGTACCTGTACCATCGCTCAGGCGCTGAAGCAGTCGCTGAATACCTCCTTCATCCGCCTCCAGGATGATCTGAAGAATGGCCCCGATGACACCGCCGCCATGGCGCATCGCTTGGGCGTGGCGGAGTCCCTGCCGGGGCTCCCGCACACCCTGAAGGAGGAGAATGGTCATAGCCAGCTGGGTGTGGTACTGGGCCAGTACCAGTCCCGCCCCTTCGACTTGGCTGTCGCCTTGGCCACCCTCGCCAATGAGGGCGTGTACAACAAGACGCACTTCGTGCAGAAGGTTGTGACCAATGATGGCGAGGTGCTCTATGAGCACGAGGGTGAAAGCGAGCGCATCGTGGACGAGGAAGTGGCCAATTCCGTGATCCACGCGATGAAGCCGATCGCCGCCTATTCCCGCGGCCACGCCCTGAATGGCCGAGAGTCCGCCGCCAAGACCGGTACCGCCCAGCTGGGTGATACGGGTCAGAACAAGGATGCGTGGATGATTGGTGCCACCCCGCAGCTCTCCACCGCTGTGTGGGTGGGCACCGATGATGGCCAGCCGCTGCTGAACCTCTATGGTGGCAAGATCTGGGGCTCCGGCCTGCCCAGCGATATCTGGAAGTCCACCATGGATGCCGCGCTGGCGAATGCCGACTACGAGAGCTTCCCGGTTCCGACCTCCAATCTGGGTTATGTGGCTCCGCCCGCACCGCCGGCGCCCGCCACCCCGGTGGCTCCGCCCGAGACCACCAGCACCGAGCCGACGGAGCCCTCGGAGCCGGCTGAGCCCGCCGAGCCGGCCCTGCCGGAGATCCCGGATGTGCCGCTGCCGGCCCCGGCTCCCCCGGCGGAGCCGGAGCAACCGGCGCAGCCCGCACTCCCGAACTTGGGTGATCTGCTACCGGGCTAGCACGGCGCTTATCGACGCTTCCTCTTCTCCCGACCCGCTCCCCCACATGCGCAGCGACACTGCACCTGGGAGCGGGGATTCGTGCATCTGGCAGCTAAGCTAAGAGCCATGAGTTCCACCACCATCATGATCCTCACGATGGCGAGCGTGTTCATTGGCGCTTGCTGCTTCGGCGGCGGCTATGCTGCCAAGTCCTATGGCAAGAGCACCAAAGCCGTGGTCTCTTGGATTATCGCCGCCTTCTTCTTCGTGCTCCTTGTCCCCCTCATCTTTGCTGTGTTTATGGCTACCGGCTTCATTGGCGATGCCGCCATGAACTAGGTTGCGGCTGGGCCGCTAGGGTGCGTGGGCAGCGAGTGGGCGTCGATAAGCGGCGGCCGCCGCAGGGTACGCAATTGAAAGAGAGCAGGTAGATGGTGTATCTTGAAAAGGTTGCTTGACGCAACGACCCTCCTGCCACGTCCACGATGGGCGCGGCCGAACCACAATTACTAGACCATAGGAGGTGATGAGGTCCGTGCGTCAATACGAACTCATGATCATTCTCGATCCCTCGCAGGATGAACGCACCGTAGCCCCGTCCCTAGATAAGTTCCTTGAGACTGTTCGCAAGGAAAACGGCACCGTTGACAAGGTGGACATTCGCCCGAAGCGTCGTCTGGCATATCCGATCAACAAGAAGGAAGAGGGCATCTACGTGGTCCTTAACCTGACCTGTGAGTCGGAGACTGTCGTCGAGCTCGACCGCAAGCTGAACCTCAGCGACACGGTTCTGCGCACCAAGGTGCTGCGCACCGATCGCTAATCAGGAACACTGGTAGTAACACCAACCAACGAACTCCTAAGGAGTCCTGAGACCATGGCACAAGGCGATACCCCTATCACGATTGTTGGCAACCTCGTTGCCGACCCTGAACTGCGTTTTACCCCTTCGGGTGCCGCAGTGGCCAACTTCCGTGTGGCCTCCACTCCGCGACGCTATAACTCGCAGACCGGCCAGTGGGAGGACGGCGAGGCACTGTTCTTGCAGTGCAACGTGTGGCGCCAGGCGGCGGAGAACGTCGCCGAGTCGCTGACTAAAGGTATGCGCGTGATCGTTAATGGTCGGCTCCGCCAGCGCACCTTCGACACCCGCGAGGGAGAGCGCCGCACCGTCTTCGAAGTCGAAGTCGATGAGGTGGGCCCCTCGCTGAAGTACGCTACGGCCTCCGTGAACCGCGTGCAGCGCGGCCAGGGTGGTCAGGGCGGCCAAGGCGGTGGCTTTGGTGGCGCTAACTCTGGCGGTGGCCAGGGTGGATTTGGTGGCGGCCAAGGTGGTGGAAACCGCGGTCAAAGCCAAGGTGGTTTTGGTGGCTATCAGCAACAGTCGCAGAACGACGTCCACAACGATGACCCGTGGAACTCGGCGCCCCCTGCGGGTGGGTTCCAGGGCGATGATGACGACCCGCCATTCTGATAGGCGAGTCCGATGCGCCCGTTCGCGGGTGTTGGGACTTCATGCGAATACACAACCACTTTTCATTCTTTTCATAAGCGAAAGGCAGGGATCATGAAGCTGATCCTTACGGCTGCCGTAGAGAACCTCGGTGTCCCCGGTGACATCGTCGAGGTGAAGGACGGCTACGGACGTAACTACCTGCTTCCCCGCGGTATGGCCATTGTGGCAACCCGTGGTGCAGAGAAGCAGATCGAAGACATCAAGCGTGTGCGCTCCGAGCGCCAGATCCAGAGCCTGGATCATGCACGCGAGGTCAAGGAGCAGATCGAGGCCCTTGACAACATCACTGTGACCATGCGTACCTCCAGCAAGGGCAAGCTCTTCGGCTCTGTCCAGGCTGGCGACATCGTTAGGGCGATCGAGGCCGCTGGCGGCCCCAAGATCGAGAAGCAGACCATCACCGTGCCGAAGGGTCTCGTCAAGAGCACCGGCGGCTACCAGGTGATTGCTCAGCTGCACGATGACATCAGTGCAAAGGTGAACTTCAAGGTCGTCGCCGCGTAATCTACGCGCACTAGACGGCGGGTCTCACGCACAGAGGAGACCCCAACGACAACAGCGCACCAGGGCCTCTGGTGGGGACACACTCCCCGCTAGGGGCCCTTGGTGTATCTCGGAGCAGGGGGTGCTCACAAAGGCGCTGCGGGGGCCGGTGCGGCTCGCTTAGCCGGAAGCGGGCACGGGCAGGGCTGTGGTGCATCTCTCGCCCGCAGTGCCTCTCTAGGTCGTGTCGGTATGGGGAGATCTATCGACACTGATGCGTGTGTGATGCATAGGGGTGTACGCCTATCGGCAGAGTTATGCACAATCCACAGCCATGTCTGTGGACAAGTGCGATAGCACTGTGCATAACCTGTGCATGAGAGGTCCATAAGCCCCGCGGCGAGGGGGCAACTGGCCCCTCGAGAGGGGGTGCTTGGCGGGTGCGAAGGTGACGATCCGGTGACGTCGATGCTGGGTGCCACTAGCGAACTACCGTCTGAGCAGGACGGATATATAAAACCGCAGGTAAACGCCAGCTAAGCGCTAGGTGAGCAGGAGTTTTAGCTGCTATTTACCTCGCGTACACAGAGTTATCCACAGACCCCTGTGCATAACCTCCGTGCAGAGTGTGAAGAATCTCTCCCCCGCAGCCCAGAACGCGGGGAGTTATCCACAGCGGCGGCCACCAATGTGGAGCGGCTGGGCGCCGAGCGCATTGCTTCCCCGCTGCTGTGGGTGGACCTCCTCTGCCCTAGGGGGACGGCGCGCTCAGGGGTGGATAGAATCGAGGTCTGGCGTCTCCCGCATCCGCGGGATGCGCCCAGGCTGAAAAGTGGCGACAGTGAAGGAGCTGAGAGACGTGGCAGGTAGCGCGAACTTTGATGACAACGCCTTCCCGCCGGAACCCGCCGAGGGCGGGGCCGGGCAGGATGCCAGCTACTCCCCCAGTCCAGCTCGGCCGGAGGGTTTCCCCGCCGAGGCGATCAGTGATTTCCCCCCGGCGCCCGAGTTTGCGCCCAGTAGCTTTGATGACTCGGCCCCGAGCTATAACCACGCCGGGCCTAATCAGGGTCGATTCGCCCCGCAGCGCAGCGCGGGTCGGGGGCGCTTCGATGACGCCACCCCGCGGGACTATGCCCGGCAATTGCCGCATGACCGCGAGGCGGAGCAGGGCGTGCTGGGGGCGATGCTCATTGCGCCGACGGTGGTCACCGATATCGTCGAGGAGCTCAACCCTGAGGACTTTTATGCGCCGCAGCATCAGCTGATCTATCGCGCCATTTTGGATCTCTACGCGGACAATAAGCAGATCGACACCTTCATCGTGCGCGATCGTTTGCACCGCCACGGCGATCTGGAGCGGGCGGGAGGCCCCTCCTATCTGGTCACCCTCGCCGAGGTTGTGCCCACCCCTGCCAACGCCCCCTACTACGCGGAGATCGTCTCTGAGAAGGCCGTGCTGCGGCGTTTGGTCTCGGCGGGCACGCGCATCGTCCAGCTGGGCTATGAGGCGGCCGGCGATACCGAGATCGAAGTCATGATCGATCTGGCGCAGCAGGAGGTATTCCAGATTGCGCAGAAGAAGACCGTCACCGATTATGCTGTGCTGGATGATCTGCTGCAGCCGGTGATGGATGAGCTGGATGAGATCGCCCAAAACGGCGGGCTGTCCACCGGCGTGCCCACTGGGTTTATTGATCTCGACCGCATCACCAATGGTTTGCACGCCGGCCAGATGATCATTGTGGCGGCTCGTCCTGGTGTGGGTAAATCCACCATCGCCCTAGACTTCATGCGCTCCTGTTCGATCAAGCACAATATGGCCTCGGTGCTCTTCTCGCTCGAGATGTCCAAGTCCGAGATCGTCATGCGTCTGCTCTCTGCCGAGGCCGAGGTGAAGCTCTCCGATATGCGCTCCGGCACCATGTCCGATGATGACTGGGCGCGTATCGCGCAGCGGGCCGGGGAACTCAGCGAGGCACCGCTATTTATCGATGACTCCCCGAACCTGACGATGATGGAGATCCGCTCGAAGGCCCGCCAGCTCAAGGACAAGCATGATCTGCAATTGATCGTGGTGGACTACCTGCAGCTGATGAGCTCCGGCAAGAAGGTGGAGTCCCGCCAGCAAGAGGTGTCCGAATTTTCCCGCCAGCTTAAATTGTTGGCCAAGGAGCTAGAGGTGCCGCTGGTTGCGGTGGCGCAGCTCAACCGTGGCCCCGAGTCGCGCACGGATAAGCGCCCCCAGCTGGCGGATCTGCGTGAATCCGGCTCCTTGGAGCAGGACGCCGATATGGTGATGTTGCTGTATCGCCCCGACTCCCAGGACCTCGAGGATGTGCGCGCCGGCGAGGCGGACATCATCTTGGCGAAGCACCGTGGTGGCCCCATCGGCACCGTCGAGGTGGCCCACCAGCTGCACTACTCGCGCTTCAAGGACTTGGCCCGCGCCTAAAAAGCGGGCGGCGCCGCCTAGCGTTCTTCGCGGGCGGCGATCACACTATCGATGGCTTCCGACAGCGGCTGATAGTGGTTGAGCAGCCGCTCCACGGCCTCCTCGCCATTGCCCTCGGCGATGGCATCCACGATGCCTTGGTGGGCGGTGGCAAGCGGCTGGCTGCTGGGATCCGACTCGAACACGGGGTGCTCGCCGAAGCGCTCCGCTACGGCCTCGAGCAGCGAGAAATACACATTCAGGATGGCGTCGTTAAGCTGCTTCAGCGTGCGCGAGCGCAGCGGGGCGAATAGCTGGTTGTGGAAGCGATAATCCAAGTCCACGGTCGAAGAGCCGGCGCGCTCGGCCGCGGCCATCTCCTCCACGGTGTCCTGCAATTGCGCGATCAGCGTCTGCTTCGCGGCGTCGTCCTCGGCCACATATTTCATCACGATGGGCAGGAAGGCCACCTCGAGGCCGCGGCGCAGCGTAATGATGTCCTTGGCCTCGTTGCCGCCGGAATTGAGCGAGAGCATGCCCTGGAAGATCAACGCCGGAGTCAGCGGAGCCAGAGGATTGCCGGCGACAAAGGTGCCGGTGCCGCGGCGCACCTCCACCATGCCCACGGCCTCCATCACCTTGATGGCCTCGCGAATGGAGTTACGGGAACAGCCAAGGATGCGCTGGAGTTCCGGCTCGGGCGGAATGGGGTCGCCATTGACCAGCCCAGCATTCAGAATATAGCGCGCGATCTCCTGTACCAGCTGATCCGAGCGTGTGGTGGGCTGGTGGCCCATGCGGCCGAAATAGGCGTTGTCGGTAGTCACTGTGTGTCCTCGTTGTCGTCCCGGAAGTTACACAGCACACACTGCCTCGGCGGTCTGTTTCTGCGGCACGCGACCGCATATAAAACCGGTGACAAGGCTGATGCGGAACTCCGGTGCAGTTTCTCGGTTGTCGAACAGTCTACAAAATCGACATCAGCCCAGAGTTAGTGCGCCACCCACAGCAACGACTCGGAGGTAGGTGAGCCTAGTCTCGCGACCTCGCAGCCGCCGCACCGGGGTTGAGGAAGCTCGAGCGGAAACGCCGCAGCCGCAGCGAGTTAGTCACCACAAACACGCTCGACAGGCTCATCGCCAATCCCGCGAGCATCGGATTCAGCAGACCCAAGGCGGCCACGGGGATGAGCACGATGTTGTAGATAAACGCCCAGAACAGATTTCCTTGGATCACCCGCAGCGTCGCGCGCGATAGCTGCAGCGCATCAACGGTAGCGCGCAGATCTGAGTGCATGAGGGTGATATCGGCGGCCTCGATGGCCACATCCGTGCCCCCACCCATGGCGATGCCCAGATCCGCCTCGGTGAGGGCGGCGGCGTCATTGATGCCATCGCCAACCATCGCCACGGTGCGCCCCTGCTCGGCGAGCGCCGCGACGTGGCGCACCTTATCCTCCGGCAGCACCTCGGCGATCACGTTCTCCTCCGCGACGCCCACCTGGCGGGCCACATGGCGCGCCGCCTGCTGGTTATCGCCGCTGAGTATCCACGGCTGCAGCCCTAGGTCCTTGAGCTGGCTGATGGCGGCAGTCGCCTCCTCTCGGGGCGCATCGGATACGGCAATCACGCCCACGGGCGCCTCGTCGACGCGCACCAGCACCACGGTGGCGCCGGTCTCGCGCATCTGGCTCACCACCTCGGGCAGGTCCGCCGCTCCTGGCTTGACGACGCTCACCCGCTGCCCCTCCACCACGGCGCTGACCCCCTGTCCCGCGGTGGCGAGAAACTCGCTGGCGGCAGGCACGGTGATCCCGCGCTCGGCGGCGGCATGGCAGATCGCGCGCCCCACTGGGTGCTCGCTGCCCGACTCGGCTGCCGCGGCACGAGCCACAAGCTCCTCCTCCGAGACCCCGGTGGCGTAGAGGCCGCTTAAGGACATCTGCCCCGTGGTGATCGTGCCCGTTTTATCGAGCACGATGGTGTCGGCGTGGCGGGTCGATTCCAGCACCTCGGGGCCCTTAATCAGGATGCCCAGCCGGGCGCCGGTGCCCGTGCCCACGAGCAATGCTGTCGGAGTAGCCAGCCCCAGCGCGCAGGGGCAGGCGATGATGAGCACCGCTACTGCGGCCGCAAAGGCGTCGGCCACCGAGCCATCCCGCAGCAGCAGGTGGGCGCCGAGGGTGAGCAGGGCGACGGTGATCACCACGGGCACAAATACCTGGGAGATCCGATCCACCAGCCGCTGCACAGGCGCCTTGCGGGCCTGAGCGTCGCTCACCAGCCGGCCTATCTGGGCCAAGGTGGTATCCGCGCCCACCCGGGTGGCCTCCACGATCAACCGGCCCGTGGTGTTGAGGGTGGCGCCGGTGACCGTCGCGCCGGGATCGACCTCGATGGGCATGGACTCGCCGGTGAGCATGGATTCATCCACCGCGGAATGCCCCTCGACCACCCGCCCATCGGTGGGGATCTTCTCTCCGGGGCGCACGACGCAGTGATCGCCCACCGCCACCTGGGCGCTGGGAATACGCACCTCTCGCCCATCGCGCAGCACCGCGGCTTCTCTCGCGCCCAGGTTGAGCAATTCCGTAAGCGCCTGGGAGCTGCGCCCCTTCGCCCGCTCCTCGAACCAGCGCCCGAGCAGCAAAAACACGATCACCATGGAGGCGGTTTCCAGATAAATCTGATCCATGCCCGCAGCGGCGTGCGCGGAGAGGCTCATATGCATGTGCATTCCTGGCTGCCCTGCCGAGCCGAGGAAAAGCGAGTACAGCGACCACAGGAACGCCGCCGTCGTGCCCATGGAGATGAGCGTGTCCATGGTGAAGGCACCGTGGCGCGCATTGCGCACGCAGGCGCGGTGGAAGGGCCAGCCGCCCCACACATACACCGGGGCGGCAAGAGTGAGCGCGGCCCACTGCCAGTACTGGAATTGCAGGGCCGGCACCATGGACAGCAGCATCACCGGCAGCGCCAATAACGCGGAAACGATCACCCGCTGCTTCAGCTCTGCCTGATAGCGGGCGTGCTCCTGCTCGGCCCGCGCGGGGGCGTCAGCGGCCGCCTCCGATGCCGGTGCGGCGGCATCGACAGGCGCAGCGGTGGAGTCGCTCATGATGAAGGCGTCATAGCCGGTGGTGCGCACCACGTCGAGAAAGTCCGCGGTGGAATGCAGCGCCGGGTCGAAGGTGATGCGTGCGGTCTCGGTGGCGAAATTCACCGTCGCCTGCGTGCCCTCGAGCTTGTTCAGCTTGCGCTCCACCCGCGAGGAGCAGGACGTGCAGGTCATGCCCGTTATTCCTAGATCGACATGCTCCATTGCGGTGCTGTCCTGCATATATTCTCCTTCTCTTCCCTCGTGGGACCCATGCTACCTCGATACCCCTAGGGGGTATAGAGGTGAGTGAAAAAGACCACTCACCTGCACGAGATGAGTGGCGGAGCCGAGACTAGTCCTCGACGACAACCTCGTAGCCGGCCTCTTCGATCGCGGCGGTCACACCCTCATCGGTGAAGCCATGGCCGGTGACGCGGACAATGCCCCGCTCAACATCAACATCGACACCCTGGGTGCCGGCAACAAACTCCAGCTCCTGCTCCACTGCCTTGGCGCAGTGCTCGCAGGTCATACCCTTTACCTTGTAGTTCTTCATGCCCATGTTTACTCTCAATTCCTTAGCAAATCATCGCGCGGCGTCCGCATGCGCCGCGGCTGGTCATACGTGCGGTACGGCTCTCTGGCGCCGCAGAGCGGCCCCGCTCGGGGCCCGCGTGGCGCGGCGTACACCCACCGATACTAACCCCTCCCCGATCCCGCGTGCCGCAGCCACCCCAGTGTCCGCGTGTGGCCCACGTCAGCTGCGCGTCACGGGCTCGCGAGAGGGGTGAAAACCACCGTTGCGGAATGAACCTCGCTCCGGCGGCGTTGCACCCCCATGTAGCCTTGAAACCACGGTCTACGTACACCAACAGATAATGAAGGAGATTGGCCACCATGGCAACCATCGAATTGAATGAGAACAACTTCCAGGACACGGTTACCGGCAAGGGCATTGTGCTCGTGGATTGCTGGGCCGCATGGTGTGGCCCCTGCCGCGCCTTCAAACCCACCTTTGAGAAGGCTTCCGAGGAACACACGGACGCCACGTTCGGCACCTTGGATACCGAGAACAACCAGGG
Source organism: Corynebacterium sp. 11A (assembly GCF_008930935.1). Classification (NCBI taxonomy): domain Bacteria; kingdom Bacillati; phylum Actinomycetota; class Actinomycetes; order Mycobacteriales; family Corynebacteriaceae; genus Corynebacterium; species Corynebacterium sp. 11A. Next base: position 6,027 of record NZ_PQMR01000005.1, on the reverse strand, counting down.
CCTTGCCGCTGCACTAGAGATTCAGTCCATCCCGACCTTGATGATTTTCCGCGATGGCATTCTGGTCTACCGCGAGGCCGGCGCCCTGCCGCCCGCCGCACTGGAGGACCTCATCACCCAGGTGAAGGGGCTGGACATGGATGAGGTGCGCAAGCAGGTCGAGCAGGCGCAGAACGAGCAGGGCTAAGACTGACTATGCGGCGCAGCCACCCAGCGCACTCTGGTGCTCTGGGTGATGCGCGCCCCATCCCCACCTTCTGGGCGCTGTGGAGCGCTCGGATCGTGGGGATTTTCTCTACACTGAAGCTACAACTGCGGTTGCGCAGGCACAGCGTGCGCTGCCGTCTCTCGTGACCGCCACCAAGCAGAAAAGGTAAGGACACTGATCTAGATGGCTAATCCACTGAGTAAGGGCTGGAAGTACCTCATGGCCTCCTTCGACAATGCGATCGATGAGAACGCCGATCCGCAGGTACAGATCAATCAGGCTGAGGAGGCGGCGAAGAAGCAGCATCGCGAGATCGCCGAGCATGCGGCCTCCATCATTGGCCAGCAGCGCCAGTTGGAGATGAAGCTCAACCGCCTCGTGGAGGACCAAAAGAAACTCGATGAGCAGTCGCGCACCGCGGTGCGGGCCGCTGATAACGCCCGCGCTCAGGGCGATGAGCGGGCCGGGGCGGAATATGACGCCACCGCCGAGGTGATCGTGAGCCAGCTGGTGGCGGTAGAGAACCAGATCGAGGATGTGCGCAGTCAATACGAGCAGGCGGTGCAGGCGGCAGACCAGGCCAAGGCCACCGCGAAGCAGTCGGAGGCGCGCCTGCAGGAGCAGCTCAGTGAGCTGACCCAGCTGCGCAGCCAGGCCGAGCACGTGGAGATGCAGGAGGCGAATGCCAAGGCCGTGGATTCCATGGGGCAGTTCTCCCAGGACGATTCCGTGCCCACCCTCGATAGCGTGCGCGAGAAGATCGAGAGCCGCTACGCCACCGCGCTCGGGGCGCAGGAACTCACGGTGAACACCGTGAATACCCAGATGCAGGAGATCCAGGCCGCCGGCCGCGATATGGCCGCCCAGTCGCGGCTGGAGAAGATTCGTTCCGAGATGCAGGGCGAGCTGAGCGCCGCGCAGGATTCTCCCGCCGAGCTCTCCCGCGGTAGCGAGCCCGAGGACGCCGAAGAGGTTACACCCGAGAATCCCACGGCGGATTCTGAACAGGATTCCGACCGCTAGCTGCGGCGATAGCCCTAAGCCTGGGCGTGTACAACGAGCCGCCACCGTCGATCCCCCGCGCGGGATCCGGTGGCGGCTCGTGGATGTCTCTGCGGCGCGTGGGCGCCCACAGCCGGTGTTAGAAGTCGCGTCCGCTCAAATTGATGAGCACGCCGCGAATACCCGAGTGGAAACCATCGCGCAGACTGACGCGCTGCGATTCAGTGAGCGTGTATTCATGCAGGGTTTCGCAGGCGAATTGCAGCAGCGGCCGATCAATCTCCGGGGGCAGGCCACCGCCGGAGAGCATATGCGCTTGGTCGCGCTGCTCGGAGGAGGCGGCATTATCAAACCACCACGAGGCGTATTGCTGGCCCACATCGAAGGGAGTTTGGAATCCCGCAGAGGCCCATACCTCATTCGGCAGGGGCACATAGCGCGAGCGCAGCTTGCGGCGGCGCGCCATCATGGAGGGCTTGGGCGTCGGTTTCGGTGTGGGCTTCGGCACGGGGCCACTTGTCGACGCCGCGCTCCGGCGATTCTCCGCGCCGGTGGAGCTCTCCCCTGCCGCCTCGGACTGCGTGTGTGAGCTGCTCTCCGACTCCTGCTTCTCGCCAGCTGGCTGCTGCTGATTCTGGGCGATATCTGCGGGGGTAGGTTGCGGCGCTGGCTCGGGGGTATCCCCCGAGAGGTGTGCTGGGGTGAGCCCCGCCGCGGCACTCGGGGTGGAGAGTGTGGCGGGCGCATCGGCGCAGGGTTCCGTGGTGGATGTGGCGGCCTGCTCCGGCTCGGTGGACTCCGCGCTGGAATAGGGGCGGTCATCATCGGTTTCGGCGGGCTCGCCCGGACGGGTCAGCAGCGGCGAGTCGCTGCGGTTGCGCTGTTGCTCGCTGGCGTCCGCAGAGTTCTCGGAGGTTGCCGGCTTCTCGGGAGGTGCTGGGCTCTCGGGTGTGTCCTGCTTCTCGGCCGAGGTGTCCCTCGGCGTTGCTGCACTTTCGCTTGTGTTATCGCCGGCGGCTGGGTCCTGCTCGGAGCTGTCCGTCGCGGAGGAGGAGTCACAGGGGGACGAGGGGCGCGGCTGTGCGCGGTTGCCATGGCTGAGCGTGGTGCCCGGCACCGAGCAGGGCGAGGTATCGTCCAAGGGCTCGGCATCGCCGATGGGCTTGGGGCGAACCTGCGGGGGCAGTGGGCCTTCCAGGACCTGCAATTGCATGCACTCTGCGAAATCCTCGCGGGGATCCAAAATGGTGGTGGTATCGCAGGCGTGGCGCAGTGCGGAGGACATGGAGTCCCAGCCGAAGCCGTAGAGGTGCACCCGCACGCCCGCCATTGAGGCCTCTTGGACGCCCGGGATCATGTCCGCATCGCCGGAGACCAGCACCATGTCCGTGCAGGTGCCGCGCACTCCGGCGAGAACCATGTCCGCGACGAGGCGGGTGTCCACGGCCTTTTGGGTGCGGCGCTCGCCCCATTCGATGAGCTGGCCGGCGCGGAGCAGCACGCCATCGCAGGTGCGCAAGGCTCGTTGATAGCGGTGGGGGCCGGAATCGGGGAGCCCGTCGTACCACAGCTGGCGGTGAATCGGCTGGCCCAGCTGGTCCTGGATCATCTGACCTAGGACCGCTACCACCTCGGGAAGATCAATCTCTAACTGGGCGCGGGCCCCTGTTTCCCATGAGTTATAAAAGCTGGCTAGAAGGTAGGAAGTGTCTACAAATACCTGTGTACGAGGCAACATGGCTAATGGTTGTCATCCGTTTCTCATTAATAATCATCTGTATAAAAACGGGGGTAAAGATGCACCCTCCGTGTGCCTTATAGTGTGCCCTATGTGCACCCCTCGCGTCGAAAAGGCACATCGTCTCCTCCCCCCAATCTTTCTGTGACCAGCACTTCGGGTGGGCTTGCGCGGCGGCAGGGTGGACGGTCGCGATGAGCTGCGTCCAGTTGTGTATGTCGGTAGCCCTTGTCATCTGGGTTGGTTAGTTATATGGTTAGTTACACAAGTAACCAACCAATGAGCCTGCGGGGTGGCGTCGATAAGCCTCCGCCCCGAAGGGCGCGTGTGAGAAGGAGGAAGCATGGATGAAGCCACTGCTCCCCTCTTCCGGCAGATTGCCACCCTCGTTGAGGATTCCATTGTGGAGGGCTCCCTCGCTCCTGGCGAGCGTGCCCCGTCCACCAATGAGTTGGCGGAATTTCATTCCATTAATCCGGCAACTGCCCGAAAGGGGCTCGCGTTGCTTGTCGATATCCGCGTTCTAGAGAAGCGCCGCGGCATCGGGATGTTCGTGACGGACGACGCCCGTGAGCTGATCCTCGCTAGGCGGCGCGAGGAATTCGCCGCGAGTTTTCTCGCACCACTTATTGATGAAGCCGTCAAGCTGGGTATCGCCCGCGCTGAATTGCACACCCTGATTGATCGAGTTGCAGAAAGTAGAGGCCTCTACCAATGAGTATCGTCCATACACACAATCTGTCTAAGTCCTATGGCTCGCACACGGTTCTCCGCGGCGTGAGCATCGACCTGCAGCCCGGTTCGCTTTATGGTCTGCTCGGGCGCAACGGCACCGGTAAGTCCACGCTGCTCACTATCCTCGCGGGCCAAAACAAAGCCAGCGCAGGTGAGCTGAGCGTCTTCGATAGTGCGCCCTTCGATAATTCCGCCGTGATGGATCGCTGCGTCTATGCCGGAATCGATAACCCCTACCCTGGGCCGTGGAGTGTGAGCACGATTCTCGACCTCGCTGCTCGCCGCTACCCGCGTTTCGATCCAGCTCGGGCCACAGAGATGACCGCGCAGTTCGGGCTCGCGCCGCACGCATCCTATTCGGATCTCTCCCGCGGCCAGCGCTCCATGGTGGGCGCCATCGTCGGGCTCTGTGCGCGCGCCGAGCTGACCTTGCTGGATGAACCCTATTTGGGCCTCGACGCCCAGAACCGCGAACTCTTCTACTCATTCCTGCGTGAGGAGCAGCAAACCCACCCGCGCACCATCGTGATGGCCACGCATCAGCTCGAAGAGCTCGCCCTCGTGATCGATGAAGCGCTCGTGCTCTCCCCCACGGGTGAATTTGTGGGGCAACTCCCCGTCGAAGATATCGACGATGCCTACCGCTTTGTCACCGTCCCGCGGGCCGATAGTGACGCTCTTGTGCGGGCGCTGGGTTCCGGAATCCTCAGCCGCCGCGATGGCCGCACCCATAGCCGCTTCATGGTCACCGCCGCATCTGTGGAGGCAGCGGACCTACAGGGGCGCAGCGTGCGCATCGATACCCCGAGCTTGGCCGATGTGTTCCAGGCGCTGACAGAAACCCCCATCCCCACCCGCTAACTCCACTCCACCGCCACGTATATAAGGAGGAAGACATGACAGCCACACACTTTGCGCGCCCGCTGCGTTCCAGCGTGCGCATGAACGCGAAGTGGATCGACATTCTCCCCATGCTGGGCTTGGGCCTTGTGGGTTTGACCAGTTACTTCATGGTTCCACCAGCGCAAGCGGTGATGAGTGCGCTCCTCGTGCTCGTCGCTTATGCCGCTCTCCGCAACAAAGTGGTGTTCGGAGCGTGGGCCTTGGGAGTTAACCACGCGGGAAGAATGCGCCTGCTCACCGGACCGTTGATGCTGGCGATCCTGACTCAGCTACCAGCCTGCATCATCGTCGCCGGAGCATTATTCGCAGAGAATGCGCGCTGGTGGTGGAATGGTTTTCTCGGGCTTGCCCTCTGTGCTCTCGCCATCTATGTCCTCGAAGCGCTGTGGTTCCAACGCGCGCACGATCGGCCGGAACTGGCGCGGGCGATGGAACCCAAGGTGTGGGCCACTCGCCCCACCCTGGTGCTCATGCGTGCCTGCAAGGGTCTGCCGTTGCCGGTACAGCTGACACTCCCGCCACTGCTTGTCTTCTTCGTGATCGCTCAGATTATCGCCCTAGGCTCGCAGGCATGGGAGTGGACGGAACCGCAGCCGCTGATGGGAATGGTCGCGATCGTGCTCAGCCTCGGAGGGTTGATTGTTGCCCAAGAACCCGGTTCCCTCGGAACATGGCAGAGCTTCGGGCTCACGCGCAAACAGTGGTTCGGCACCTGCCTGAGCGCCATGGTGCTCTATGTGCTTATAGCCGCAGGGTGCTCGAAACTGCTTGCCGCTCTTATTAGCTATGACACCTCCGTCATGAGCTATCCCACCCTCGCGTTGCGGGCATTGGCCTTCATGCTCGTCTACCTTGCGCTCTATACCTTCGCTAAGCCCACTGTGGCGATCTTTGGAATTCCAGCGACAGTGATCCTCGCTACCTCCGTAATGCAGATCGCCGAGTACTACGGTATGGACCTCGTGCTCAGCCTGGTCATCCTCGTGGTGGCCGTGGTCGTGGCGATGGTCAACATCTTCCTCCGCGGAACACAGACCTCCATACGGTGCGGGGTGTATCGCTAGCACGGACCGAGTACTTCATCTTTGGACGCGTGCTTGGGCGCGTGCTTGGGTGTGGCCCGGGTGCGTGCTCGGCGGCGGCTACAGACGGCCTAGGTGGGGCGCGGCCATATAAAAGCCACGTTGCAAGGTTATGAACATCAGAAGAACAGTGAGTGACCTGCAGGTTTGTGTTGTTATAGAGTGCTGTGTAGTGTTTATCGAGTCGCTGCGGCACGGACGAGCGAAAAGCTTCCGTTCGAGCAGTAGTGAGTGTTGTTTGAGAACTCGATAGTGTGCCAGCTTTGTTTTGTTGATGTGTGCTGCTTTTGTTGTGGTGTGCGTGTTTGGTTGTGTGTGGATCAGGTGCCCTTGTGATTGGGGTTTGTTTGGTCGCATGT